>NZ_JBSGXP010000153.1:0-20882 GCF_053610105.1 Kitasatospora sp. NPDC054939
GGCCTGCCGCGGGACGCCGTACGCCTCCTAGGAATCCTTGGCGCAGATCGCCGAGACGAACTCCGCCACCCGGGCCTGCGGCAGGCCGCGGGCGATGTCCGCCTCGCTGATCATGCCGACCAGTTCGTGTTCCGGGTGGTTGATCACCGGGAGCCGGCGCACCCGGTGCTGCTCCATGACCCGCAGGACCTGCTCGGCGTCCTCGTCCGCCTCGACCACCATCGGCCGGCCCTCGGCCAGTTCGCCCGCCGTCACCCCGGCCGGGTCGCGGCCCTCGGCCACGCACTTCAGGACGATGTCCCGGTCGGTCACGATGCCCAGCAGCTTCTGCTTCTCCCCGCAGATGGGCAGCGCCCCGACGCCGCGTTCCTTCATGATCCGCGCGGCCTCGGCCAGGGTCTGCTCCGCCCGCACGCACTCGGCCCCGGGGTGCATGATGTCGCTTGCCTTGGTCATGATCGGACCTCCCTGCCGCCGGCCTGCCACTTCCAGCTTCCATCCTCTGCCGCCCCGCAGCCCCCCGCCACCGCGCAGCGATCCCCCGGCCGGGGAGGGGGCCCAGACCCGTTCAATCCGCCGGTTCCGCCCGCCCGGCGCCCCGCTCGCCCTCCCCGGCGCCCACCGCACCGCCCCCGGCGCCTGCCCCGCCGTCCGGGAGGTCGACGCCGCCCCCGGCACCCGCACCGGCCACCGCGTCCGCCACCGCACCGGCGGCCGGCAGGCGCTCCAGCAGTTCCTCCAGCGGCGGCAGCTCCAACTGCTCCACCGCGGCCAACTCCGGCTCCGCCCCGGCCCCTTCCACCGCCTCCGCGGGTGCCGCCCGCTCCGGCGCACCCGCCGCCCCGGTCGGCTTCGCCGCCTGCCGCTGGACCTCCCCGGCGGCGTCCAGGAAGCGCAGCAGCTCCACCGGGAAGGGCAGCACCAAGGTCGAGTTCTTCTCCGCCGCGACCTCCACCACCGTCTGCAGCAGCCGCAGTTGGAGCGCCGCCGGGGTCTCGCTCATCACCGCCGCCGCCTGCGACAGCCGCGCCGACGCCTGGTACTCGCCGTCCGCCGTGATGATCCGCGCGCGCCGCTCCCGCTCGGCCTCCGCCTGCCGGGCGATCGAGCGCTTCATCGACTCCGGCAGGGCCACGTCCTTGATCTCCACCCGGTCGATCTGGATGCCCCAGCCCAGCGCCGGGCTGTCGATCATCAACTCCAACCCCTGGTTGATCGGTTCGCGGTTGGCCAGCAGGTCGTCCAGCTCGCTCTTGCCGATGATCGACCGCAGCGAGGTCTGCGCGACCTGGGAGATCGCGAAGTTGTAGTCCTGCACGTTGACGGTCGCCTTCACCGGGTCGTCGACCTGGAAGTACACCACCGCGTCGACCCTGACGGTCACGTTGTCCCGGGTGATGCCCTCCTGCGCCGGGATCGGCAGCGTCACGATCTGCACGTTCACCTTGTGCAGCCGGTCCGCGATCGGCATCAGCCCGACCAGGCCCGGCCCGCGGACCTCGTCGCGCACCCGGCCGAAGCGGAACACGACACCCCGCTGGTACTGCTGGACGACCCGGACGCTGAGCCCCGCCCACACGGCCGCCAGCACCAGGATCCCCAGCACCACATCCAGGATCAGCATCTCGGTCTCCTCGCGCCCGCCGCACGCCCCGCGACGCCGTGGTGCGCCACCGGAGCGGCTGCTTCCACGCTACGCCTGCCCGCCCCGGCCCGGCCCAACCCGCCCCAGGAGGCGCGGGGTCCTAGGATCGGGCCCATGCGCCGCCAGGGACCGGGAGCCGACCGCACCGACGACCCGGGTCGCCCCGATCCCGCCACCGACCCGGGCCACCCCGCCACCGACCCGGACCACCCCGGCCACCCCGCCGCCGCGGCCGCCCGCAGCGCCGACCTGGCCGCCCTCGACCGCACCGTCACCCACTGCCGCGCCTGCCCCCGCCTGGTCGAGTGGCGCGAGGCCACCGCCCGCACCAAACGCCGCGCCTACCTCGACTGGGACTACTGGGCCCGCCCGATCCCCGGCTTCGGCCCGCCCGACGCACCCCTCCTGCTGGTCGGCCTCGCCCCCGCCGCCCACGGCGCCAACCGGACCGGCCGGATCTTCACCGGCGACCCCTCCGGCGACCTGCTCTTCGCGGCGCTCCACCACCTCGGCCTGGCCGACCGCCCGCAGTCCGTCCGGTGCGGGGACGGGCTGCACCTGCACGGCGTCCGGATCACCGACCCCGTCCGCTGCGCGCCGCCCGACAACAAGCCCACCACCGGCGAACGCGACACCTGCCGCCCCTGGATCACCCGGGAGCTCGAACTGCTGCGGCCCACCGTCCGCACCGTGGTCGCCCTCGGCGGCTTCGCCTGGCAGGCCCTGCTGCCCGCGCTGGCCGCCGCCGGCTGGCGGCTGCCCCGCCCCCGCCCGGTCTTCGGGCACGGCGCCCGCGTCGTACTGCCCGCCGAGGACGGCGGCCCGCCGCTGGAACTGTACGGCTGCTACCACGTCAGCCCGCGCAACACCAACACCGGCCGGCTCACCACCCCCATGCTCCGCGAGCTGCTGCGCACCGCCGCCCGCAGCGCCGGCCTCGACCCGCTGCCGGAGCGGCCGCCCACCGGGTGAGCGGCGCCTACCGTCGGGCGAGCGGCGGCTACCAGCGGGCGAGCTTCGGCCGCGCCGCCCGCTCCCACACCGCCGGGAGTCCCAGCCGCGCGGCCTCGGCCGCCGCCAGCTCCTGCCCGTAGAGCGCCCCGTACGCGAACGCCGTCCCCGGAGCGGCGGCCGCCCGCGCGTGCAGCACCCCGGCCGCCACCACCGCGTCCTGGTGCTCCCCCAGCCGGTCCTGCACCGCCACCATCCGCTCGGTGTACCGCTCCGCCGCACGGCCCGCCGCCGGCTGCGCCGTCTCCCCGGCGTACCGGGCCCGCTTGGCGGCCTTCCGCGCCTCGTGCAGCGCCGCGTCCCGCTCCGGGCCGTCCGGCGCGGCCAGCGCCGCGCGGACCCGTTGGCCCACCCGCCGCTGCTCGCGCGCCGCGATCCGGGCCAGTTCCGGTACGGCGTCCCGCCGGGCCCGCTTGCGCAGCGGCGGGTCGGCGAGCAGCGCGGCCAGCCCGTCGGCCAGGGCCGCGCGGCGGGGGTGGTCGAGGGCCGCGACGACCTCGGGCCGGGCCCGCCGGTACTCCTCCCGGCCCCACGCCTCCAGCTCGGCCGCGACCCGCTGCGGGGCGCAGGCGGGCGGCAGTGCCCGGGCCCGGGCCACCAGCCGCTCGGTCAGCACCTCGGTGTCCCTGGCCCGCCCGAGGGCCCGGCCGAGCCAGCGGAGTTCCTCGACCAGGCGCTCGCCCGGGTCGCCGGCAAGCAGTCGGCGGTAGGTCCGCAGGGCGCTGCGCAGCCGGCGGCAGGCGACCCGCATCCGGTGGACGGCGTCCGGTTCGTCGGCCCGCACCGCGTCGTCGAGCCCGGCCAGCACCCCGGCCTGCACCGCGAGCCGGGCGAGCAGCGCCGCACCGACCGTGCCGTCACCCGCCACCGTCGCCGCGGCCTGCACCGATCGATCCATGGACGACCACCCGTTCACCACCGGCACCGGGACCGTCTTCCAGGCTAGGACCTGGTCGGGGCGGGCGCGCTACGGCCGGGGAGCGGAGGTCAGGGCCGGAGCTGGATCGCGAGGGCCATCGTGTATCCGACCAGCAGACCGAAGAAGCAGACCGCCGTGGCGTACCGCGCGGTGAACGGCAGTCCGGCGAGGGCCGGGTACAGCAGCACGGCCGCCCCCGCGGCGAGGTCGGCGGCGTACAGCCCGTCGGGCGGGACGACGCCGGTGCTGCCGGCGGCCCAGCCGGTGGCGACCAGGAAGCCGGTCAGCAGGGTGAAGCCGGAGAGCAGGCCGGAGCCGATGCTGGAGAGCACGGGGTGCGGCTCGGGGGGCAGTTCGCCCTCCGGCACGGGCGGACGCATGCGGTGGGCGACGGCGAGCGAGCCGAGGGCCAGCACCATGGCCGCGCCGGCGCCGATGAGGGGGCCTGGGTTCATCTGTGCCTCCGGGAGGACGGGGTCGGGTGATGGCCGAGCACGGCGGCGAGCGCGGCCGGCAGCAGGACGGTGAGGACGACCACGGCGGTCCACACCCCGGGCTCGATGCCGGGGCCGACGGCCGGTGCGGGCGGGGGTGCGACCACCGCGGCAACGCTCGCGCCCGGGGTCGGCCCCGGCAGCGGAGCGAGCGGCGACGCCGGCGGGGGCGGGGCGGCCACGGCGGCCACCTCCGCCACGGGTTCGGGCCGGACGGGTACGGGCCGCGCGGGTACGGGCTGCGCGACGACCGGCGTCGGCGGCGCTGCCTGCTTCGGGACGGGCCCGGCCGCGGCGTCGACCGGCGGTGGGGCGGCCGACGGCGGAGGGGCGGCCGACGGGGACGGCTGGGGCGGCGCGGGTGGCGGCACGGGCGGCGGCGCGGGAACCGACGGCGGCACGGGAACCGGCGTCGGCACGGGCGAGGGTGCCGGGCAGTCCGTCGGCAGCGGGTCCGGCGGCGGGTCCGGCCGCGGCGGCGGCGACGGCGGGTGCACCACCGGCGGTACCGGCGGCTCGGGCGGTACCGGCGGCTCGGGCGGCGGCGTCGGCAGCGGAAGGGGAACCGGGTGCCGGCCAGGGGCATGATCCATGGCCCGATGGTCCGGCGACCGCCCGGACGGCCCGGCGTCCTTCCGGCCCAAACCCCCCGCCGCGGTGAACTCCCCTCCGTCACCGGACGAACGCCCGACCACCGCGGCACCACCCGTTCGACCTGCGCCGGGACGCGGTCTCGTCCCGGATGTAAGTGCCGTGGCATACTCCGGTCCATGACGAAGTCCACCCACGCGACGAGGGCCCTGCGGGCCGCGGTGTTCACCGCGCTCGCCGTGCCGCTGTCGGCGCTGGGTCAGGTCGTCGTCACCGGACGCCCGTTGCCGCTGACCCTGGTGGCGGGCGCGACCCTGCTGGTGTTCCTGGTGGCCGGTGCGCTGGCCGGCCGGGAGCGGCGGCTGTCGCAGATCTCGGCGGTGCTGGTGCCCGTCGAGCTGCTGCTCAACACCGCGTTCAACCTGGGGCAGGCGTCCTGTGCGCCCGTCTTCGACGCGGCCCAGCCCGCCCGCGGCGTCAATCTGCTGGTCTGCGGCGGCGGTTCGATGGACGGCGTGTTCTTCTACGAGCAGTGGGGGCACGCCGGGCCGGTCGCGCCCGCGGCCACCCAACTGCTGGTGCTGCTCGTCCACGTGCTGATCGCGCTGGCCGCGGCCTGCTGGCTGCGGCTCGGCGACGCGGCGCTGACCGGTCTGGCCCGCGCCCTGCGCACCCTGCGCGGGGCCCTGGCCGTCCCGCTGCGCGCCCTGGTCATGCTGCTCGCCCCGGCGCCGGCCCGTCCGGTGCTCCGGATGCCGCTGCCCGCACCGTCCCGGCGCCTCCCGCGCCGCGAGGACGTGGTGCTGAGCCCGGCGCCCCGCCGCGGCCCGCCGGCCTTCGCGCCCGCCTGCTGACCGTCCGCCGCCCGGCCACCGTACGGCCCGCGCCCGGTCGCTGACCGGCCGCGGACCCGCCGTGGACCCCGCCGTCGGCCGACCGTCGGGCGGCCGCCCCGCGCCCGCCCGCCCACCGAGGCGTGCCCGCGCCCCGGCCCACGGCCCTCGGCCCCGCAGGCAGGCTCCCCCGGACCTTCCCACCCGCCCCTTCCGGCCGCGCCGCTCCCCGGCGCCCGCCGGCGCGGCGGCCGTCCGCGCGCGCCCATCGCCGCGCCACCCACAGGAGCAGATCCACCATGGCCAAGGCCACCCAGTCCCGCCGCACCACCGACCGGCGCCCGTCCGCCCGCGAGCGGATCCAGGAGGCGCACCGTCAGGAGCAGCGCGCCGCGAAGCTGCGCCGCAACATCGTCATCGGCGTCTCGGTCACCGCCGTGCTCGCCCTCGCCGCCGGCACGGCGATCGCCATCAACGCGGCCGGCGACGACGAGCCGGCCCCGACCGCGCTGGTCGTCCCGGCCAACGCGAGCGGCCCGGACGGCACCGTGATCGTCTACGGCAGGGCCGACGCCCCGCACACCCTTCAGGTGTTCGAGGACTTCCGCTGCCCGGTCTGCAAGACCTTCGAGGCGGCCAACGGCGAGACCGTCCGCAAGCTCGCGGACGAGGGCACCGTCAAGGTCGAGTACCGGCTCGCCGCCTTCCTGGACCGCAACCTGGGCGGCAAGGGCTCGCGCACCGCGCTGCAGGCGGTCGGCGCGGCGCTGAACGAGGGCGTGGACAAGTTCAAGCAGTTCCACGACGTGCTGTACGCCAACCAGCCCGAGGAGCGCGAGGACGGCTTCGGCGACGTCAACCGGATCCTCGACCTGGCCGGGCAGGTGCCGGGCCTGAAGACCGACGCCTTCGTCAAGGCGGTCACCGAGCGCACCTACGCGCCGTGGGCGGCGAAGGTCGCGGCGGCGTTCGACGAGGGCGGGGTGTCGGGCACCCCGACGGTGAAGGTCGACGGCAAGACGGTCAACCTGTTCGCCGGGAACCGCCCGGTGACGCCGGAGCAGTTCACCGCGCAGGTCAAGCAGGCCGCGGGCCTGCAGTGAGGCGCCGCCGGCCCGGTCGGACTCCCGGCCGGGCCGGCACCCGCCCGCCCCGACCCGTCATCGGAAGCACCTGCCCCGAACGCCTTCACGCACCACCGGCGCCCATGCCCCGAACGCCTTCACGCACCACCACCTTCACGCACCACCGGCTCCACGTCTCATCGGCCTTCGCACCCCACCGGAGTGTTCTGCCATGACCGCCCCGATCGCCGTGAACCCCGCCCCGTCCCTCCGCTCCGCCGGCCCGCCGCGCCCCGGCTCCCGGGTCGGCGCCGGCCGCCCGTTCGCCCTGCTGCTGCTGGTCGGCGGCCTGGTGGGCCTGGTCGCCTCGGCCGTCCTGACGTACGACAAGCTCCGGCTGCTGGAGGATCCGGCCTACCTGCCGAGCTGCAACCTCAATCCGGTGATCAGCTGCGGTTCGGTGATGCGCACCGGGCAGGCCGAGGTGTTCGGCTTCCCCAACCCGCTGCTGGGCCTGGCCGGTTTCGCGGCGCTGGCCGCGGTCGGGGCGGGGCTGCTGGCCGGTGCCGCGTACCGGCGCTGGTTCTGGCTGGCGCTGCACGCGGGCACCGTCGGCGGTCTGGTCTTCGCGCACTGGCTGATCGACCAGGCGCTGTACGAGATCGGCGCGCTCTGCCCGTACTGCATGGTGGTGTGGGCGACCGTGGTCGTGCTGTTCTGGTACACCACGCTGCACAACCTGCGCTCCGGGGTGGTCCCCGTTCCGGCTCGGCTGCGCGTGGCGGTCCGGGAGGCGGCCCGCTACCACTGGGCCGTTCCGGTGCTGTGGGCCGCGGTGCTCGGGCTGCTGGTCCTGAACCGCTTCTGGTCCTACTGGCAGACGCTGCTCTGACCGGGTCGGCCGCTCATTCCTCGACGACCAGGGACGGGGTGTCGTGCCGGAGCGTTCCGCCGCGGAAGTAGGCGGGCGCCCGGCGTTCCCAGAGCACCATCAGCACCAGGCCCAGGACGAGCAGTCCGATGCCGATCAGGAAGACCGTCCCGATGCCGAACACCGACTCGCCGGAGCCGTAGTCCGGGTGCCAGGTGTCGACGGCGGTCTTCACGAAGATCAGGGTGAGCACCACCGCCCCGACCGTGGGGAACAGCCCCTTGAGGACGAAGTCCTTGACGCCGAGGGTGAGCTCCCGCCGGAAGTACCAGACGCAGGCGTACGAGGTCAGGCCGTAGTAGAAGCAGATCATCAGCCCGAGCGCGTAGATGGTGTCGACCAGGACGTGCTCGCTGACCACGTGCATCACGGAGTAGAAGACGGCGGTGCCGACGCCGGACACCAGGGTGGCGAAGGAGGGGCTGCGGAAGCGCGGGTGGACGGCGGCGAAGCGCTCCGGTACGGCCCGGTAGGCACCCATCGCCAGCATGGTCCGGGCGGGCGGCAGGAAGGTGGTCTGCAGGCTGGAGGCCGAACTCGCCAGCACGGCGATGTACAGCAGGACGGCCGCGCCGCCCAGCACCGGATCGGCCAGCGCGGCGAACACGTTGTCGGCGGTCTCGGGGTTGCCGAGCCCGTAGCCCTCGGCGCCGGTCCCGGCGAAGCGCTGGGCGGCCACGGCGACCAGCAGGTAGGTGGCCAGGATGACCAGCATGGTCAGCAGCGCGGCCCTGCCGGGGGTCCGGGCGCTGCCGCTGGTCTCCTCGTTGACGGTCAGCGAGGTGTCCCAGCCCCAGTAGATGAAGAGGGAGAGCGAGAGCCCGGCGGTGAACGCGGCGAAGGACTGCACGCTGAACGGGTTCAGCCAGCTCCACTCGAAGGGCACGGCCGACGCCGAGGAGCCGTCGCCCGCCTTCACCAGGGCCGTCACGGTGAACACGGCCAGCACCACCAGTTGCAGGCCGACCAGGACGTACTGGACCTCCTTGGTCACCGTGACGCCCCGGTAGGCGATCGCGGTGGCCAGCGCCACGAAGGCGACGCAGGTCAGCACGTTGACGGCCTTGTTGTCGGCCAGCGCGGTGATGTCCTCGTCGCCGGTGATCCGGCCGAGCAGCAGGTAGAGGAAGGAGACGGCGACCCCGGCCAGGTTGGAGAGCACGATGATGGTGGCGACCACCAGCCCCCAGCCGCACATCCAGCCGACCCGCGGGCCGAAGGCCTTGGCCGTCCAGGTGAAGGAGGTGCCGCAGTCCGGCATCACCCGGTTGAGCTCCCGGTAGGCGTACGCCACCAGGAACATCGGCAGGAACCCCGCCAGGAACACCGCCGGCATCTGCAGGCCGACCTCGCTGACGGTCGGCCCCAGCGTCGCGGTGAGCGCGTACGCCGGGGCGACCGAGGAGACGCTGAGGACGACGCTCGACAGCAGTCCGACGGCGCCGGGCTTGAGGCCCTTGCCCTTGAGGTCGCCCTCGGCCAGGTGGTCGTGGTCGTGGTCGTCGGTGTGGCGCACGGGGGCCTCCCGGCCGGCGATCGTCGGCCGTCGTCAGGCGAGCAGCTTGTCCTTGGCCTTCTGGTACTCGGCCTCGCTGATCGCGCCGCTGTTCTTCAGGTCGGCGAGGGCGGACAGCTCCTCGACGTGGCTGCGCGGGGCCGCCTGCCCGGTTCCGGCGCCCGTCGTCCCGGCGGTTTCGCGGATGTAGTCCTTGAAGGCGGCCTCGCTGGCCTTGGCCTGGGCGAGGTCCCGTTCGCCCATCGAGCGGCCGCGGGCGATCAGGTAGACCAGCACGCCGATGTAGGGCAGCAGGATCACGAAGGTCACCCAGCCGGCCTTGCCCCAGCCGCCCATGTCCTGGCTGCGGAAGATGTCGGTGATCACCTTGAACAGGAGGAAGAACCAGAGGATCCAGAGGAACAGCCAGAGCATGGTCCAGAACAGGTTCAACAGCGGGTAGTCGTCCACGGGTCACTCCGTCTCTCTCCCGCCCGTCGACAATCAGGGCGATGATCCGGATCGTATGTGGATATTCCGGACACGGCATTCCGGCGGCGGCGCCCCCGGCCCATGCCCCTTCGGCCGGACAGGCCTAGCCGAAGACGGCCTCGCGGAAGGCGTTGCGCAGGTCGGTGAGCGGCTGGGTGACCCGGCTGTAGTGCACCCGGTTGGTGAGCAGCAGCGCCCAGCGGGCCCGGCGCGGCGAGACCCAGAGGGCGGTGCCGGTGAAGCCGTAGTGCACGAAGGTGCCCTCGGCGGGCTCGGTGCCGGGGGCGACCAGCCAGGAGAGCCCGCGGGCGGGCGCGAGGCCGCCGGTCTGCTCGCGCAGCGACTCGGCGATCCAGTCGCCGGCCCAGGGCAGGGCCGGCCGGGCGAGCAGGGCGGTGAGGAAGCGCTCCAGGTCGCGGCCGGTGGAGAAGGCGCCGGCGCTGCCGCAGGCGCCGCCGAGCAGGCGGGCGGAGGGGTCGTGCACGGTGCCGCGCCGGTGGGTGCCGAGGGCGGCGTCGTACTCGGTGGGTGCGGTGCGGTCGGTGTCGGCGGGGCCGAGCGGGCCGAAGCGGGTGTCCGCCATGCCGAGCGGCTGCCAGACCTGGCGGGCGGCGAGGTCGCCGAGCGGTGCGCCGGCCAGGTCCTCGACCAGGTAGCCGAGGGCGACGGCCGCGCGGTCGGTGTACTCGACGGCGGTGCCCGGCGGGCGGTGCAGCGGGGCGGCGAGGATCCCGGCGCGGACGGCCACCGGGTCACTGCCGTACAGCGCCGCGAAGTTGGTGCGCAGCGGCAGGCCGGCGGTGTGGGTGAGCAGTTGGCGGGCCGTCACCGTGCCGAGCGGGCGGTCACGGGCGGCCGGCCACCAGCGGCCGAGCGGCCGGTCGAGCGGCAGGCGCCCGGCCTGCCAGAGGGCCCCGGCGCACGGCCAGAGCGCGACGATCTTGGTGAGGCTGGCGAGGTCGAACAGCGTGTCACCGGTCATCGGCCGTCCGGCGAGTGCGGGGCCGAGCACCCCGGCGGCGCCGCGCGCGCGGGTCCCGCCCGGGTCGCCGACGGCCCAGACCGCGCCCGCCCCGACGCGCCGCAGCCCGTCCAGGACGAGCGCCTCCAGGGGTCCGCCGGCCGCCGTGAGCGGGCCCGGGTCCTCGCCGTACGTCGTCATCGCTCCCCGCTCGGTCGTCCGGCCGGCGTCGTCGCCGGCCGGAGCCTACCCAGCGGCGGGGGCGGTCAGCTCCTTGCCGAGGCAGATGTTGAGCGGGTGGTCGCGGTAGAGGCCGAAGCCCTGGATGTCCAGGTACCCCTCGGAGCGGTAGAGCGCGACGGCCTCGGGCTGCTCGGTGCCGGTCTCCAGTACGAAGCGGTGGCGGCCGGCGACGACGGCGGTCTCCTCCAGGTGGCGCAGCACCGCCCGGGCGAGGCCGCGTCCGCGCGCCGCGGGCACCACGAACATCCGCTTGAGCTCGGCGTCGCCGTCGCGCAGGCCGTGCGGGCCGGCCTCCTTGGCGCGCCAGCCGCCGCAGGCGACCGGCGCGCCGTCGAGGTAGGCGATCAGGAACAGCCCGGCGGGGGCCTCGAAGTCGTCCGGGTGCAGCGCGGTGAGGTCGCCCTCGCCGTACCGGCGGACGTACTCCTCCTGCACCTCGGCGGAGAGGCGCTGGGCGTCGGGGTGGCCGTAGCCGGTGATGCGGAAGTCGAGGGCGGCGCCCTGGGCGGCGGTGGTGCTGTCCATGGTCGGCAAGCCTAAGGCCCCGGGTCAGCGCCCCTCGAACCGGGCGACCAGCTCCTCCTTGCCGAACATCCGGGCGGTGTCGACCGCGGACGGCGTGCCGGCCTGCGGGTCGGCCCCGCCGTCGAGCAGGACGGCGAGGACGTCGTCGCTGCCCTTGAAGACGGCGCCGGCCAGCGGGGTCTGGCCGCGGTCGTTGGCGCGGTTCGGGTCGGCGCCGCGCTCCAGCAGGGCGCGGACGGCGGCGGCGTGGCCGTGGTAGGCGGCGAGCATCAGCAGGGTGTCGCCGCGGTCGTTGGTGAGGTCGGCGGGGGCGCCGGCGTCGAGGTAGGCGGCGAGCAGCGCGGCGTCCCCGGCGCGGGCCGCGTCGAAGAGCTTGCCGGCCAGGGCGACGACGGCGGCGTCGGGACCCTCGGAGGGTGCGGTGTCGGTCATGTACGGCACGGTAGCGGCGGGACGCGCGGGTGATCCAGTTCACGTCCGCATGGCGGATGGCCGGGGCGGGCGGCGACGGCCGCACGACACGCCGGGGCGTCGGTTCCGCGTCCGTTCGGGCGAACTTCCGGGTCGTTCCGGCGGCCTTTCCTCGGTGCTCCGGGAATGCCTGGGCGCGTCGGTCCCACACGCTTCCGCCGCCCGTCAGGGGCGGTTCGCATACACCGGCCTCCGGCAATGCCCGGGGAAACCACCCATTTGCACCGTTCCATCATCTATTACTTTTTGTCACGATTAGGGCACTTTCCGTGACACTGTCCCTGTCCCCCTCACCGAGGAGCAGACGCGTGATCCTCTCCATTTCCGGCATCGTCCTGTTCGGCACCATCGCCTTTCTCTTCTTCCGCAGGGACGGACTAAAGCCCTCCCACGCGATCGTCTGCGCCCTCTTCGGCTTCTACGTCGCCGGCTCCTCGATCGCGCCGAGCATCACCGCCGGCGGCGCGAGCCTGGCCAGCCTCCTCGGCGGCCTCAAGTTCTAGGGCTTGTCTGACAATTCGCGTCGCATGAGCGCGCGGCTCCCCCAGCCTTCGGCCGGGAGGTGCCCCCATTCCGCGCCCGGCTGGGCGTGCCGCCGGAGCGTCCTCGTACTGGACGTACTTGGGCGATTCGGCGGTGCGTTCAGCTGGGGGAGGATGCCCGGCGTCGTGCGCGCGGCGGGAATTGTCAGACAAGCCCTAGCGCCGCCACTCCCCGTACGGGCCCGGCGCGGATCCCACCGCCCCGGGCCCGTACGCGTACCGCCGACCGAGCCCCTTTCAGCCGCACCCCTCCGACCGTCCCACGCGGACCGTCCCACTCGCCCGGGGAGTCAAGGAATGTCGCTCAACCGCCATCTCAGCAAGGGCCGCGAACGCCTCGGCAAGGGCCGCGACCTCGCCCGCACCGCCGGCGACCACGCCGCCGACATGTTCGCCCCGCTCACCGTCATCGGACGCGGCCTGCGCCACCACACGGCGTGGGTGAAGGCCCGCTGGCAGGCCACCCCGAAGGAACGGCGCGGGCCGACGGTCTTCCTGGCCGCCGCGATCGCGCTCGGCGTCTACCTGCTGCCGCACGGCCTGCTGTTCGCGCTGGTCGCGCTGATGGCCAGCGCCGCGTGGTGCGGGCGGGGGCCCAAGGCCCCGCCGGCTCCGCCCGCGCCGGACGTCGCGGACCTCAAGCTGACCGCCCTCTACGCGGCACTGACCCCGTACCTGGCCGGGCCGGAGGACCTCAGCCCGCTCTACGCGCACGACGGGAACTACAAGGCGGCCTTCGCGAACTGGGAGTTCGACGGCGAGGGCCGGCTCTCCCGGCTGGAGCTGGCCTACCCCGCGTACTTCACCGACACCGAGCCCGCCTGCCGGGCCCGGATCGAGCAGGTGGTCCAGGGCAAGGCCGGCCGCGCCCGCGAGTACCGCTTCGACTGGGACGAGGAGTCCAACAAGCTGCGGATCGCCGCACTCGCGCCACTGCCCACCGACATCGCCGCCCAGCGCTTCGTGGCCGCGCCCGGCGAGATCGTGCTCGGCTTCACGGACGAGGAGGGCAGCGCCCGCACCATCCCGGTGCAGCAGGGCGGGGCCGTCGGGCAGCAGCCGCCGGTCGTCTGGCGGACCGGGCCGCGCTCGGCCGAACCGCACCTGCTGGCCTTCGGCGCCCCCGGCTACGGCACCTCCAGCCTGCTGCGCTCGATCGCCCTGCAGGCCCTGCCGTACGGCGACCTGGTGGTGATCGACGGGGCGGGCACCGGCGAGCACGCCTGCCTGGTCAACCGGCCCGGGGTGCACACCGTGGAGACCAGCCTGCACGGGGCGCTGGCGGCGCTGGAGTGGGCCGCCCAGGAGACCGAGCGCCGGCTCGCCGCGCTGAACGCGGCCCGGCAGGCCGGCGTCGCCGCCCCCGAGGACGTCACCCGGCCGCTCTGGCTGCTGCTCGACCACCCGACCGAGCTGGGCGAGCTGGCGCACGCCGAAGGCCGGCCGGACCCGCAGGAGCTGCTGGAGGTCCCGCTGCGGCAGGGCCGGGCCGCCCGGGTCACCGTGGTGATCGCGGAGTCCGTGGAGGCCCGCGACCGGATCGGCCCGACCGTCCGGGCGACCACCCGGGCCCGCGTGGTGCTCGGCCCGGTGGGCCCCGAGGAGGGGCACGCCGCGCTGGGTGCCCCGCTGGACATCGTGCCCGCCGCGCACGCCCCGGCCGGCCGCGGCTACGCCCGGATCGGCAACGCGGCACCGGTGCGGCTGCAGGTCCCGGCGACCGTCGACCCGCTGGACGAGGAGGCGCCGGACCGGCTGCGGGAGGCGGTGATCACCCTGCTGCCGCACCGCGACACCCGGACCGAGGCCGCCGCCGGGGCCGCGGCCGCCGAGGTGCCGCCGCGCCCGGCCGAGCCGCCGCTCGTCCCGGCCGCGGAGCCCGGCGCGGTGCGGCCGATCGACCTCACCGCGGTGGACTTCCCGCCGCTGGACCTGGGCAAGGACCGGGCGGTCCGACCGGGCCGGTGAGGGGCGCCCGGCGGCCGCGGATCCCGTCCCGGTAGGCTCGTCCGGGAAAGGCCGTCCCAGCACCGGATGTGAAATAGGTGACACCTGGGGTGATATCACCGGCCAGATGTGACAAAACGGGCGCCGGTGGGTACAAACAGGGGCGGCACGACAGACGACGCATGTCCCGGGACGGGAATCTTCGTCGACAGCCGAGCGTTGACCGAACGACGAAGAACAGCGACCACTAGTCCTGTGGGCCATAAGCCCGGGAGGCACGATTCATGAGCGAGCGAGCTCTCCGCGGCACGCGACTCGGGGCCACTAGCTACGAGACCGACCGTGGTATCGATCTGGCTCCCCGCCAGACCGTCGAGTACGCATGTCAGAACGGACACCGATTCGAGGTTCCTTTCTCGGTCGAGGCGGAGATCCCCTCGGCCTGGGAATGCCGCTTCTGCGGGCAGGAAGCGGTGCTTCTCGACGGTGACGAGCCGGAGGAGAAGAAGACCAAGCCCACGCGCACCCATTGGGACATGCTGATGGAGCGCCGGACGCGCGAGGAGCTGGAGGAGGTGCTGGCCGAGCGGCTGGCCGTGCTCCGCTCCGGTGGGATGAACCTCGCGGTGCACCCGCGGGACACCCGCAAGAGCGCCTGACCCGCTCCCGCCCGTGCGGCGGGGGCATGCGAAAAAGGACCCTGGCTCCCAGGGTCCTTTTCGCGTTGGCGCCCCACCCCCGCCGGACGGCGGGGCGGACCCCGCCGTCCGGCCGGGGTCCGCGGGGTCGTTCACCCCCCGATCGGCGGGCGGTAGCCGGTGTCCGGGCCCTGCGGGTCACGCGGCCCGCTGCCCGGCTCCACCACCTCGCCCTGGATGACCTTGCCGTCCGGCCGGTGGATGCGCAGCTGCTCCTGCAGCCGCATGGCGTCCGCGAACGGGTCTGCACCGACGGCGGAGGTCGAGCGCAGGGCCTTGTCCGCCGCCCGGCGCCCGGCGGCCCGCCAGAGCGCCCTGGTCGGCGGGAAGAGCAGGGTGAGCGCCACAGCGTCGGACAGGAAGCCCGGCACCATCAGCAGCACGCCGGCCAGCACGGTCAGGCTGGTGCCGGTCTGCGCCTGCTGCGGCTGCGGGTCCCGGCTCTGCTCGATCATCGCCGACAGGGCCTTCGCCCCGGCGCGCTTGATCAGCGAACCGCCGATCACCGCGCCGGCCAGGATCAGCAGGACGACGGTCAGGCCGCCCAGCCACACGCCGACCTGGACCAGCAGCCAGATCTCCAGCACCAGCCAGGCGGTGATCAGCAGCGGCAGCACCCGCCTGAGCTTGCTGCGGGGGGCCGGGCGGGCGGGGGTAGCTTGCTGGGTCACGGTACGGATCCACTCCAACGCGGTGCCCGGCACGCCGCCCGGGCCGTCCGGGCTGGGGCTGCTCCCGGCCGGAGGCCGGAGGAGTTGCGGCACCACCTGGTCCAACGGTCCCGCGGCGGCCGGTGTTCCGGAAGGGGCCCGGCGGCCCCGCCGGTCAGGCCGCCGGGGTGGCGGCCGTGCCCTCCGCGGCGTCGCCCGCCCCGGCGGGGCGCCGGCGGCGGGTGACCAGCACGGCCGCGCCGCAGGCCAGCAGCCCCGCCACGGCGAGCGCCCACTCCGGCGCGGCGCCGACCCGGGTGGCCACCGTCAGGTCGTCGCGCAGCGGGACGACCGCGGACAGCTCGGCGGCGGTCAGCTCCTCGGAGCGGGTGACCACGGAGCCGTCGGGGGCGATCACCGCGCTGATCCCGCTGGTCGCGGCGATCAGCACCGCCCGGCCGTGCTCGACGGCCCGCAGCCGGGACATCGCGAGCTGCTGGTCCGGCTGGCCGGTCTTGGCGTAGGTGGCGTTGTTGGTCTGCACGACCAGCACCCGGGCGCCCTTGTCGACGGTGTCGCGGACGATCTCGTCGTACGCGACCTCGAAGCAGATGACGTCGCCGATGCGGGCCGGGCCGAGCTGCATCACGCCGTTGTGGTCGCCGGGGTAGAAGTCCCGGGCGACCCGCTGGAGGCGGGTGATGACCTTGGAGAGCTGGTCGCGGAAGGGCACGTACTCGCCGAACGGCACCGGGTGCTGCTTGGTGTACGAGGCGCCGGGGCCGGTCTTCGGGTCCCAGACGATGCCCTGGTTCTGGACGTGCTGCTCGTCGGGGCCGTCCACCAGGGTGCCGACCAGGGTGGGCACGCCGATCGCGCGGACGGCCTCGTCGATGCGCGCGTACGCCTCCGGGTCCCCGAACGGGTCGAGGTCGGAGGAGTTCTCCGGCCAGATCACGAGGTCGGGCCGCTCGGCCCGGCCGGCCGCGATGTCGGCGGCGAGCTTCTCGGTGGCGGCGGCGTGGTTGTTGAGGACCATCATCGGACGGCCCAGGAAGTCCATGCCCGGGTTGGGCACGTTGCCCTGGATGATCGCGACCTTGACGGTGTCCTGGGCCGCGGTGGGCACCGGCACCAGGTAGCCGACCAGCATCGCGGCGACCGCACCCAGCGCGCCGACCGCCGCCTGCACCGGGCGCGGCGCCCGGCCGCGGGCCCGCAGCCGCAGCGCGGCCCAGGCCAGCAGGGTGCCGGAGAGGGCGACCGCGAAGGTCACCAGCGGCGCCCCGCCGAGCGCGGCCAGCGGGGTGTACGGGGTGGCGGTGTTGGCGAACGCCAGTCGGCCCCACGGGAAGCCGCCGAGCGGCAGCCGGTCGCGCGCCCACTCCTGGGTGACCCAGAGGCAGGCCGCCCAGAGCGGCCAGCCGGGCAGCCGGGAGGTGACCGCCAGACCGGTGCCGAGGGCGGCGAGGAAGAGCGCCTCGATGATCGCCAGGCCGATGGTGGCGTCCCAGCCGACCACCCGCAGCCAGCCGAGCAGCAGCAGGAAGAACGGCAGGCCGAACGCGAAGCCGGTCCAGGCGGCCTGCCGTGGGGTGCGGCCCCGGGTGAGCAGCGACAGCGCGGCGACGCCGACCAGCGACAGCGGCCAGAGGTCGTACGGCGGGAAGGCGAGCGCGAGGAGGAGCCCGGAGAGCGCGGCCAGGGCGGTGCGCGGGAACCCGGCGCGGAGCTTCAGCAGGGCCCGTTCGGCGCGGCCGGGGGCCGGGTCGCCGGGGCCCTGGGGGGCGGTCCCCGCCCGCTCCTCGGTCAAGGGCAGTGCCACCGGCGCACCATCTCTCTGGTCGGGCTGTTCGCGCATTCGTAACCGCCCGGTCGTGTTCGGACGCCTTCGAAGACGGTACCCCGGAACGACCGGTGCGCGTGAGGCCGGGTGGGCCGGTGGCACTGCCCGTCGGGGCAGGTCAGCGCTCGGCGTAGCGGACCTCGCGCAGCGGCCAGTCACGCAGCCAGGCACGGACCGCGCGGTACAGCGGGGCGTCCAGTTCGGCGCGGTCGGCGCGGACCCAGGAGCTCACCCGGGTGACGCCGGGCTCGGTGCGGTCCGGGTGGATGTAGACGCAGCCGACGACGGCGTCACCGGGGTGCTCCAGCACGGTGTAGGTGAACGCGACCCGCTCCTCGTGCTCGCCCGCGTGGCGGCGCAGGTCGGCGGCGTTCTGCTCGGACGTCATCCCGGCGGCCGGGGGCCAGCCGCGGCCCTGCCAGCCGGGGGTGGCGCGGATGTGCTCGATGCTGGAGGTCCAGGCGGCGAGGTCGGACGCGTTGTGCTGCTCGCCGAGGGGCTCCAGGCGGAACCCCTCGGCGAGGAGGGTGCGCGGTACGGCGAAGCCGGCGGGAACGAAGGGTTCGGGTTCGGTCATACCGCGCAGCCTAGGCAGCGGAGGCCGATCCGATCACCGGGTTATCCGGGCCGCCCGGTGCAGTGACCCGCGCCGCCCGACGCCGTCAGCCGGGCTGCCCGGCGAGGTGGACGGTCCGGCCGCGGACCACGGTGCGCAGGCAGGCCGGCAGCGGGCGGCCCGGCGTGAGGTCGGGCAGGCCCGGGGTGCCGGAGCGCGGGTCGGTGGACCAGCCGGCCACCCGGGAGTCCGGGGCCTGGACGACCAGCTCCTCGGCGGCCCAGATCGCGTAGCTGGCCACCGCGCCGGGGACCAGCACGCCGTCCTGGTCCCGGCCGATCGCCCGCCAGCCGCCGCGGGTGTGCGCGGTGAACGCGGCGCGCACCGAGATCCGGTGCTCGGGGGTGCGGTGGAAGGCCGCCGCGCGGACGGTGCCCCACGGGTCGAGCGGGGTGACCGGCGCGTCCGAGCCGAAGGCCAGCGGGACGCCGGCCCGCAGCAGCGCCGCGAACGGGTTGAGCGCGGCGGCCCGCTCGGCGCCCAGCCGCTGGACGTACATGCCGTCCGGGCCGCCCCAGGCCGCGTCGAAGGCCGGCTGTACGGAGGCGGTGAGGCCCAGCTCGGCGAAGGCCGCCACGGCCTTGTCGTCCAGCGCCTCGGCGTGCTCGACACGGTGGCGCAGCGCCGTGACCCGGGCGGCGCCGACCCGCTCACCGGCGGCGCGGACGCCGTCGAGCACGGCGGTGACCGCGGCGTCGCAGATGGCGTGGAAGCCCGCCTGGAGGCCGGCCTCGGTGCAGGCCGCGACGTGGTCGGCGACCTGCTCGGCGCTGAGGTAGGAGGTGCCGGTGTGGTCGGCGTCGGCGTACGGGGCGTGCAGGCAGGCGGTGCGCGAGCCGATCGCGCCGTCGACGAAGAGGTCGCCGCCGGCGCCGACCGCGCCGAGCCGGCGGGCCGTTTCGACGCCGCCCAGCTCGCCCCAGTAGCCGAAGACCTCGGGTCCCTCGCCCTCGGCGGCGAGGGCGAGCAGCGCGGCGAGGTCCTCCTCGGAGGAGATCTCCGGTCCGGCGCACTCGTGCAGGGCGCCGATGCCGAGCGCGGCGGCGCGGTCCAGGGCGGCCCGCTGGGCGCGCCGGCGCTGCTCGGGGGTGAGCCGGGCCAGCGCGGCCTTCCGCACCGCGTGGTGGGCGTCGCGGGTGAGCGGGCCGTCGGGGTGGTGGCCGGGCTGCTCGGCGAGGCCCTCGGCGAGGGTGCGCAGGGCGGTGGTGGCGAGCGCGGAGTGGACGTCGGTGCGGGAGAGGTAGAGGGCGGCGCCGCGGGCGGCGGCGTCGAGTTCGGCGAGCGCGGGCGGCCGTCCCTCGGGCCAGCCGGTCTCGTCCCAGCCGTGGCCGAGCAGGACGCCGCCGGGCGCGTCCTGGGCGTCGACGAAGGCGGTGACCCGGGTGAGCGCGTCGGCGAGCGAGGCGCTGCCGGTGAGGTCGAGGCCGGTGAGGGCCAGCCCGGCGGAGGTGGCGTGCACGTGGGCGTCGACGAAGGCGGGGGTGACCAGCGCGCCGTCCAGCTCGACGACCTCGTCCGCGGTGCCGGCGTACGCCTCGGCGGCACCGTCGCTGCCGACCCAGGCGACGTGCTCGCCCTCGACGAGCATCGCGGTGGCGAACGGGTCGGCGGGGCTGTAGACGTTGCCGCCGCGCAGCAGCACGGTGCGTGGGCCCCTCCTGTCCGAGGGCGGGCGAGGAGGGAGGGTGCGTTCGGTCATGACGCCTAGTCTGCACCCCGGCCGGACGTGCTCAGAGCTTCGGGGGTCTGGCCTCGTACGGGGTGGAGAGGACGACCGTGGTGCGGGTGGAGACGCCGGCGGCGCTGCGGATGCGGGCGAGCAGGTCCTCCAGGTCGCCGGGGGCGCCGACGCGGACCTTGAGGATGTAGTTCTCGTCGCCGGCGACGCTGTGGCAGGCCTCGATCTCGGGCAGGCCGGCGAGGCGTTCGGGCGTGTCGTCGGGGGCGCTGGGGTCGAAGGGCTTGACCGAGATGAACGCGGTCAGCGCCAGGTCGACCGCGTCCGGGTCGATGATCGCGGTGTAGCCGCGGATCACCCCGCGCTGTTCGAGGCGGCGCACCCGCTGGTGCACCGCCGAGGTGGACAGGCCGGTGGCCTTGCCCAGGTCGGTGTAACTCATCCGGCCGTCCTCCAGGAGCAGCTGGACGATACGTTGGTCGAGATCCTCCACAAGGGGAGAACCTACCCGGTCGGGGGCGCACTGCAGCACCGGGAGTGGTGAACGGCGCCCCGTGGGCATGTGCCGGGGGCAATGTGGCGAAGGACACACCCGGTGCATCACAGTGCGACGGGCCGCAGGGTTATGAGGACCCGTCGGCGGGAAGTGCTGGTTGTGGCCCTGGCCGAAGCGGCCGGGCCCGATCCGAGGGGGATCACCATGCCTGCTGTTGACCAGCTCCCGCCGAGCGCAGACGACGTCCACGATACGGCCGGCCGCGACGGACTCGCGGTCCGCGACGGCCGGATGCCGGGGGTCGACCCCGGCGAGGCCGACACCTGGGAGATCTTCCGGGTGCACTGCCCCGCCTGCCGCCGCCCGATCGCCCTGGTGGGCGACGAGGAGCGGCTGCCCCAGCACGCGGTCCTGCCGACCGCCTGGCACCCCTTCTCCCCCGCGCTCTGCCCCGGCTCCGGCGCGCCGACGGACGACCTCGCCGAGGTCGACGCCCCGGCCGACGCCCCCGGGCCCGCGCTGGCGACCCTGCTCCGACTCCCGTCCGAACTCGACTGGCGCACACAGCCGTTCTCGCACGCCGTGGCGCACCGCCCGGTGCGGGTCGCGCCCGGCCCGGCCGTGCCGGCCGTGCCCGAGCAGCGCTCGCGGGCGCGGCTCGCCCGCCGCTGACGACCCGCCCACGACGACCCGCCGCACGCCAGGCCGCCGGGCGCCGCTCCGCACCACGGAGC
>NZ_JBSGXP010000154.1:0-20700 GCF_053610105.1 Kitasatospora sp. NPDC054939
GGCCAACCCCCGGCCGCCCCCGGCGCAAACCCCCGCAGGAGGCCGCCCAGGAACGGCGATCGGGTCGGGCCCGCGCGTCAGGCCTCGCCGGCCAGCGTGAGGTAGAGCTTCCGGCGGGCCTCGTCCAGGATCTCCAGCGCCTTCTCCTGCTGCTTCGGCGTCCCGGTCCGCCACACCTGCGCGAACGCCTCCATCAGCCCCGCTCCGGCCTGCCGAGCCTTGAGCATCGACTCGCGGTCGAACCCGGCCCCGCTCGCCTCCCACGGCGCCTGCGGACCGGCCTCGGCCTGCGCCCGGCCGGCCTCCGTCAGCGTGAACAGCTTCTTCCCGCCCCCGCTGGTCTCGCTGGCGATGAGCTCCTCGTCCTCCAGCATCTGCAGCGTGGGGTAGACCGACCCCGGACTGGGCGTCCACGCCCCGCCGCTGCGCTCGCCGATCTCCTTGATCATCTCGTAGCCGTGCATCGGCCGCTCGGCCAGCAGGGCCAGCACCGACGCCCGCACATTGCCCTTGCGGGCGCGGCCCCGGCCACCGAACGGGCCGAACCCGGGCGGACCGAAGGGCCCGGGGCCCGGTCCGAAGTGACCGAACGCCGCCCGCCGCCCCTCGTACTCACCCTCGGCCATCACGCTCCACGGCCCCCTCGGACCGCGCCGCGGCCCGCAGGCACCCTCGTCGTGTCGGAACGGATGCATCACAACACTCCTTTCGCCTACCCTTCTGCGATAGGTAAACGATATATCGAAACTCTTCGGTCGACAACAGACCGACGGCACGGATCCAGGGTGGACCGCCTACGAACGGGTAGCGTTCGGCGCCGCCCCCGCCGGAGCGGTACCGCCACCCGCCGGAGCGGTACCGCCACCCGTCGGGTCGGTACCGCCACCCGCCGGGTGTCGCCGGGGCCGCTCCGGCGTGGCGCCCACCCGTCGGGGACCCGGGGCGGGACGGTGGACGGAATCCCCTCCGTACCCGAATCACCGGCCGCGTCGCCGTCGAGGAGTGAGCGCCATGGCAGATCCGGCCCACCCGATCACCCCCGGCCAGGTCCTGCGCAAGCTCCGGGACGGCAACGCCCGCTGGGTCGCGGGCCGCGCCGTCCACCCGCACCAGGGCGCGGCCAGGCGGGCGGAGGTCGCGGCCCGCCAGTTCCCGCTGGCCACGGTGTTCGGCTGCATCGACTCGCGCGTCCCGCCGGAGCTGGTCTTCGACGTCGGGCTCGGGGACCTCTTCGTGATCCGGACGGCGGGTCAGACCAACGACGACCTGGTCGAGGCAGCGGCCGACTTCGGTTCGGAGGAGGCCCGCACCCCGCTGGTGGTGGTCCTCGGCCACCAGCGCTGCGGGGCCGTCACCACCGCCGTCCGAACGCTCAACAGCGGCGCGACCGCTCCCGGCCGGCTGCAGAAGATCGTCGACGCCCTCACCCCCGCCTACCACGCGGCGAAGGACCTCCCCGGCGACCAGATCGACAACACCGTACGGGCCCAGGTCCGACTCACCGTCGACCAGCTCCGCTCGGACCCGCTGATGGCCGCCGACCTCGGCGACGCCGAGGTGGTCGGGGCCTACTACTCGCTCGACACCGGCGCGGTCGACTTCACCGTCGCCTGACCGACCGGGCCGGGCAGCAGGGTCAGCCCCGGGCCGGGGCTGCGGCGGCCGCGGGCCGGTCGGTGTCGCCGCGCCAGGTGGGCCGGCCGAGGAGGCGGGGGCGTTCGGTGACCCAGGCGGCGGGGGTCGGTGCCGATCTCGGCGGTGATGAGGTCCTCCAGCAGCGTGATGGACGAAGTTGACCGCCATGAACCACGGCTGGTCCGCCACCACGACCGGGGCCCGGTTGCGGAGCCACTTCACCGCCTGGCCGGCGATGACCGGGTCGATCATCAGCCCGGCCCGGGCCCCGCCGTCGATGTCGCCCCAGTCGTTGAACTCGCCGAACCCGTAGGGCTCCAGCGCGTCCGTGGAGGGCCCGGGGTTCTGCGGGGTGGGGTACGCGTTCGACAGATGCCATGTGCCCTGGTAGATGGCGTAGTACCCGGCCTCGCGGAGACCCCCTCGAGAGCGGCGGCGCAGTGGAACGGTCGCGGCTCCACCGTCCTCCCGGTGGACCGGGCTGATCCGCGGCTGTCAGTACCGTTTGCCACCATGGCGGCATGGACTTCGACCTCCGCCCGCCGATCGGCGTCGGCCCGCTGCGGATCGGCATGACCCGGCACGCGGCCGGCTCGGCACTGGACTCGTGTCGCGACCTCTCCGCGATCGCGGACGGCGACCGGCCGGGGCGGGACATCCTCCGTCCCAGCGGGCTGACGATCGGCATCCACTGCGAGCACGACACGCTCCGAGCGGTCGAACTGGGGAGGCCGTCGACCGGCGCGGACCGCGTGCTGTTCCGCGGCGTGGACGTCTTCGCGTTCCCGGCCGTCGAGGTCGTACGGCGCGTGGGTGAACACACCACGGTCGAGGAGGATCCGTACGACCGCGGCTCCTTCATCGCTCCCGACCTGCTGCTGAGCCTCTGGCGTCCGTACGCTGCCGACGACCGGCCGGACGCCGATCTGGGCTACTACTTCAGTTCGGTCCTCGTCGCCCGGCCCGGCTACTACGACTCCCTGGCCGAGGCCATCGCACACCTCCAGCAGAAGGGCCGTGACCTTCGGACGTGACCCCAGGAACGTGACCCGCGGGCCGGGGCGCCCGCGGTGACGGCGGCAAGGTGCCGGTCGGGAGGGCGGGCGCCGTTCAGGGCGTCCGGGCGGGCGACGGCCTGCGGCCGGTGCGCTCCGCCGCGGCAGCAGCGAGGATCCCGCAGGTGGCGGTATTGAGCGCGAGGACCCCGACGACCGGGTTGACGTACCCGGGCAGGGCCACGGCGTACCCGCCGCCGGTGCTGCGGACGCAGGTGAAGCGCAGCGGCAGGTAACTCACGTCGTAGTCCACGACCCGGGCCGCCCGCTCGATCCCGCCCTCGCGGCACGGGACGAGCGGGGAGGAGCCTGCCCCGCCGTCCTCCGCCGCCAGGACGGCGCCGAGGAGGTGGAGCCCGCCCCACCCGTAGACGGCCGCAGCGCCCGCGGCGGACAGCAGCGACACCCCGCGCAGTCGGTCGGCCCGGCCGCCGGCGCGCCGGCCCCGGACGAGCCCCGTCAGCCCGAGCCCGGCCAGGACCGGTACGGCGACGAGCCCCGCCAGCAGGACGATGGCGAGCACGAAGAAGTCGAACACGGCGGTACCTCCAGGTCGTACGGAACGACGGTGCACGTCGCGCAGCGGTTCCGCCGCGCGGCACCGTCCCGGGAGCGGGGGCGGGGGCGCGGGCGGGACCGGGGGGCGGTACCGGGGCCGTGCCGGGGCCGGGGACGGTGCCGGGAGCAGGCCTGGGTGCCGGACCGGCGTCCGGCTCCCGACGCGAGAGCGCAACGGGGGCGCCCGGGTGACACCCGGGTGCACCCGAGTGCGGGGGCGCGCGAGACGGGGCGGCGCGTCGCATAGTCGGAGGGCCGGTCAACACTTCCGATCATGAGATAGGACGACCATGCGCCTGCGTCGTCGAGCGACCTTCACCGCAGCCGTCGCCCTGCTCCTCACCCCTGTGGGCTGCGGATCCCCGGCCGTACCACCGCCGGTGCCGCCGAGCACGAGCCCCACGACCGACGCCTCCCCGTCCGGGCCGCGGGCGTTCACGCTGATCGCCACCGGCGACGTACTGCCGCACTCGGAGATCATCCGGCAGGCCCACGAGGACGCGGGCCGGGACGGGTACGACTTCGCCCCGATGTTCGCCGGCGTCGCGCCGCTGATCCGCGACGCGGACATCGCGATCTGCCACATGGAGACCGTCTACGGCGCCGACGGCGGACCGTTCACCGGCTACCCGTCGTTCAAGTCCCCGCCGCAGGTCGCCCGCGCCCTCAAGGACGCCGGGTACACCAGCTGCGACACCGCCTCCAACCACACGCTCGACGACGGCCCGGCCGGCATCCGGCGCACCCTCGACGCCATGGACGCCGTGGGCCTCGCCCACACGGGCTCCGCCCGCGACGAGACCGAGGCAGGCCGCCCGGCACTGATGAAGGCCGGCGGCGCGACCGTGGCGCAACTCGCCTACACGTACGGCACCAACGGCATCCCGCTGCCCGCGGGCCGCCCCTGGGCGGTGAACCTGATCGACCGCGACCGGATCCTCGCCGACGCACACGCCGCCCGGACCGGTGGCGCGGACGTCGTCGTGGTGAGCATCCACTGGGGCACCGAGTGGCAGGACGCGCCGAACCAACAGCAGCTCACCCTGGCCCGCGACCTGTCCACCGGACCCGACAAGGGCCGCTCCGACATCGACCTGGTGCTCGGCACCCACGCCCACGTACCGCAGGCGTACGAGAAGATCAACGACACCTGGACGGTGTACGGCCTCGGCGACCAGCTCGCCGGACACATGTTCACCTACGACGGCGCCGAGGACCCGCGCGGCAACTGGAGCTCGATCGCCCGGTTCACCTTCGCCCCGCCCGCTGCGCCGGGACAGCGGTGGACCGTCGCCGCGGCCGAGTTCGTGCCGCAGGTCACCGACCTCGGCCCGCCCTCCCGCATCCTCGACCTGCGTGAAGCCGCCCGCCGTCACCCCGGACGGGCCGACTACGCCCGGGCACTGGAGCACATCCGCTCGGTGGTCCTCAGCCGGGGCGCCGCCGCGGCCGGCCTGACCATGGCCCCGTGACAGCGGGCCCCCACACCCTCCCCACCTGAAGGCCGGGAAGCGGGACCACGCGGACGACGGACGACGGCCGCGACATCACGCTCGTGGACCACCGCCGTGGCGGCTCCCGGACGGGTTCGTACCCACGAGGCAACCGGGCTCCCGGGGTGCGGAGTTGCGGGCGCTGCGGCACCCGTTCCCGCTCGTGGCCGCTCGTTGCCACTCAGCACAGTTCGTGGACGCACGTTACCGCTTGTTGCCACGCGTCGCCGACATCGGGCAGCCGGGCGGCGGCCGAGCCTGCCGACATCGACACACGCTCCCGATCGGCCCGCAGCCCTACCTTGTGCGTACACGGGCACCACGCCTGCCCTTCCGACACGAACTCGGCTGATGAGAGACCTGAACGCCATAAACGCGGGCGCACCGACGGCACGCTCGCAGAACACCACGGCACCCCGCCTCCTGGCGACTCGCACGTCCTTCGTGGTGTCACTGATCCCGGCACTGCTGCTGGGCGCCCTGGCGCTCCTGGTACTGCTCCCGGCGGACCGACACCTGCGCTCCCTGCAGGGCGACAGGCAGGCCGAAGCAACCCTGCGCACGAGCGGCTCCTGCATGCTGGGCGCCTGCCGGGTCGCGTTCACGGCCGACGGGCGGACGGGGGTGACCGACCTGCCGTTCGGCAGCAGCGGCGGCAAGAGCACCGAGGGCGCCCACTTCACCGTCCGCTACCGGGCGGACGATCCGCAGACGGCCGCCCGCGAGGACGACGTCGAAGGCGACGGCGCAACCGTCATGGCTCTCCTGGCCGGCACAGGTGCCCTGCTCCTCCTCGCGACGGCAGCCTCGGCGGCAGTCACCATGGCACGCCCCCGGCGCGCGGCCGACGGCGTGCCCCACTGAGCATGTAGCCGGGTCAATAGGGGGCTGGATCAGCAACCCGGCACTCAGCGTTCGAGCGCCGGGCAAGCCGCAGACGACCCGGCGGTAGGCCGCCGCCCTTCCGGGTGCGGGCGGGCGCCCTTGTCTGCAGGGCGCTGTCCGTGGTCGGATGGCGCCAGCATCGCGTGCCGGTGGCGGACTGCGCCAGGCATGGAGGTGTGGAACAGAAGGGGCCGCAGTTCGTGGCTTCCCGGACTTCTCGTGACGGCGACCGTGCCGTCGCTCTGAGCCTTCAGCTCGCACAAGCACATCAGGAACTACGTCGCCGGATCGGCACCATCAGGTCGGAACTCGGACGTCGACGGCTCGACGACGACGCGCTCCGCACCCACTGCCTGGCATTCTGCACCGCGCTGACATCGCACCACCAGGGCGAGGACGACGGCCTGTTCGCCCAACTGGTGCGCGAACGCCCCGATCTCGCGGGGACGGTCGCGAAGCTCGTCGAGGACCACGGGCTGATCACCGGCATCCTCACCCGGGTACGCGAACTCGCCGACCAGGCCGTCACCTCGGCACCCGGGCCCGGACCCGGAACCGGACCCGCGGCAGACGCCGGCGGCCGGGGGCTGGACGCCATCGGGCGCGAGCTCGACGGGCTGGCGGCGATCATGGAATCCCACTTCGCCTACGAGGAGCGCGCGATCGGCGCGGCCCTCGACGCCACGGTGCCCGATTCCGACTGGCCCGAGCGGACGTTCCGCATCACCTGACCGCGGTACGGATCGGCGCGGCCGGATCCCCCACAGCCCCGGGCCCCGCAGGCCCGGCCCGGGGCAGCCGTGGCCGGGGGCAGCGGTGGGGGACTCCCCCGCGCACGGGTTCACTGCAGGATGTTGACCGCGCGGGCGACCACCAGGGTGGCGACGACGAGGGAGGCCGAGGCCTCCACCATCATCAGCAGCTTGGCCCATCTGCGGACCGCGGAGACGTCGGTGGGACTGAACGCCGTCGCGGTCCAGAAGGCCAGCGACAGGTAGTCGGCGAAGTTCGGCACCCACCCGCTCGGCGCGTGGGCCGGGTGCTGTATCTCGGGGAACACGAACGCCGCCCCCGCAGCGGGCGGGTGGGCTCGCGCGGCGGCGCCGCCGCGGTCCAGATCCCAGTACCAGAGCGCGAAGGCGATCACGTTCGTCACCCAGGTCACGCCACCGGTCGCCAGCAGGCCGATGGCGTTGTTGGCGAACAGCTTGGCGTCGTTCAGGATGTCGACCACGAGGTGGACGCCCGCGTACAGGTTCGCAGCGGTGATGAATCCGATCACGACCTCGGTGACCGCCCGCAGCCACGGCTTGCGGCGGTCGATCCGCCCCGGATCGCCGATGACCAGCACCGCCAACAGGGCGAACAGGACGACCGGCACCACCCACACCGGGTCCAGCCGGTACGACGCGGGCAACACCATGTGCAGCACCGCGGCCACCGCCACCGCCGACGCCACGGGCCACCAGTGCTCGCCGCGGAGGTCGGCCTGATCGGGTGTCACCGGCGGCGGCCCGGCAGGCCCGGCACCTGGTCCCATCCGCCCATTGTGACCCGCCGTGCCCCGCCCGCCCCGCAACGGCCCGCCGGTGCCCGCGCATCGGCGGACCCCCGCATCGACGTACCCTCCGCACCCACGTACCCGCCGCGCCCGCGCAGCAGGGAGGGAGCCCGTCGTCGTCACCGATTCGACGGGCTCCCACAGCTTCACGGCCTTTCCCGCGGGCTGGGGCGACGGCTGCTACCCCACCTGGGTCGGCCGCACGGCCGACGGGGGCGTCACCGGCTTCCTCACCGAGTTCTTCGTCGTGCCCCAGCCCGGCCGCGGACCGGTCGACGGGTAGCGGACGACACGGCCGGTGCCGGGGAAGGCCCGGCAGGGTGGTGGCCGGCCGCGGTGCTATGCCCCGTCGGGGCGGTGGCGGGCGGCGGCGAAGCGGGTGAGGGTCTCCGCCAGCTGCGAGTGCTGCGGGCGGGGCAGGTCGTCCAGGGTGAACCAGTCGAGTGCGTCGAACTTGTGCGGCTCGCCGATGACGACGCGGTCGGGGTCCACCTGAACCGCGAACAGGACCGCCACCCAGTGCGAGACCGGGGTGCCGCGCAGGATGTTGCGTACGCCCAGGGTCTCGATGGCGAGCGCCTCGGCGCCGTACTCCTCGCGGACCTCGCGCCGCACGGCCGACTCGAAGGACTCGCCGTGCTCCAGCGCTCCCGCGCCGGTGTCCCAGGTGCCCGGCTCGTCGCGCGCACCCGCGCTGCGCCGGGCGAGCAGGATGCGGCCGTCGCCGTCGTGGCAGACGAAGACGCAGGACACGGTGGGCGCGGTGAGAGCGCGTTCGGCCGGGCGTTCGCTCGGGGTTCGGTTCATCGGGTGTTCCTCCGGGGTCCGGGGTGCTGCTCAGAAGTGGTCGAGGAGTTCACGGAAGGTGCCGAGCCTCAGCACCGCGTCGTCGGCCGGGTCCAGTTCGCTGTGTTCGAGCACCCAGGTGTGGTCGTTGGGGATGAAGACGGCGTTCATGCCGGCCTGCCGGGCCGGCAGGATGTCCGACTTCGGCGAGTTGCCGATCATCCAGCTGGTGGCGGGGGTCAGCCCGTGCGCCGCCACGAAGCGGCGGTACGTTTCGGCGTCCTTCTCGTCGACGATGTCGACGGCCGCGAAGTGGTGGGCCAGCTGCGATCCGTCGATCTTGCGCTGCTGCTCCTCCCGGTTGCCCTTGGTCAGCATCAGGAGGGTGTGGCGGCTGCCGAGGGCCGCGAGCGTGTCGGCGACGTCCGCGATGAGTTCCACCCGGTAGTCGACGAGGACGGCGGCCAGTTCCTCGATCTCGGCGAGCTCCTGCGCGTTGGCGGGCCGACCGCGCAGTTCCTCGACGCAGTCGCCGAGGCTGCGCAGCAGCATCCGGCTGCCGTAGCCGTGGGTGAGGGCGTTGGCCGCCTGGACCCGGTCGAGGACGGCGCGCAGCTGGACCAGGTCGAGCGTGGGGTGTTCGAGCCAGCCCAAGTAGTCGTGGATGACCCGTTCGAACAGCACGTTGTTCTCCCACAGCGTGTCGTCCGCATCGAAGACGAGTACCTGGCTGTCACGGCGCATCTCTACCCCCAAGATCATTCGGTTGACTCGGTGACCCTAGCCGGATCCGCGCCGCCGTGCCCGGAATTTCCGTCGCCGGACGCGCTGGGTCGGCCCTTCGACGGCGGGCTTCGGACCTAAACGGCGGCGCCGGGTTCGCTCACTGCCCGGCCGCCTCGGCCGCGATCCGGTCGAACTGGGCGCCCATCGCCTCGGCGAGCGCCTGGGCGGCGGACAGCGGGCGGACCATCACGGTGAAGTCGTCGATCCTCCCGTCCTCGTCGAAGTGCAGGAAGTCGCAGCCGTGGATCCGCCGGCCGGCGACGGTGGCGGTGAAGACCAGGGCGTGGTCGCGGCCTCCGGGGTCGGCGATCTCGCGGACGTAGGTGAAGTCCTCGAAGACCCGCATCACGCCGCGCAGGATCGCCGCGGTGATGGCCTTGCCCGGGTAGGGCTTGAACGCGACCGGGCTGGTGAAGACCACGTTCTCGGCGAGCAGGGCGGCCATGGCCTCTTCGTCGCGGTCCTCGACGGCCTTGCGGAAGGGATGCATGCGAGCCTCACCAGGCTAGTAATGGAATTGACTAGGTGTGTCCGCGAGTATGTGCCGACCGCGCCGAGATGTCCAGAGCTCGCGCCGGCGGCCCGGCTCAGTGCGGGGGGAGGCCGATGCGACTACTCACTTTGTTGACCAGGTACCGGGTGTAGGTTGACGCCATGGCTCTGCGGAACGCACTGATGGCCGCCCTCCTGGAGGGCGAAGCATCCGGGTACGACCTGGCGAAGAGCTTCGACGCCTCGGTCGCCAACTTCTGGATGGCCACCCCGCAGCAGCTCTACCGCGAACTGGAGCGCATGGAAGCGGACGGCCTGGTCGCCGCCCGTGTCGTCCAGCAGGAGAAACGCCCCAACAAGCGACTGTTCTCCCTCACCGAGGCCGGCCTCGCCGCCGTCCGCGCCTACACCGCGGAACTGCCCACCAAGCCCACCACCGTCCGCGACGAACTCCTGGTCAAGGTCCAGAGCGTCGACGCCGGCGACGCCGCAGCCGTACGGGCGGCCGTCGCCGAACGGATGGAACGGTCCGCCGCCAAGCTCGCCCGCTACGAGCGGCTCCAGGCCCGACTGCTCGACGGCCGCACCGAGGAACAGCACCTCGCGCACGCCGAACACATCGGCCCCTACCTCACCCTGCTGCGCGGCATGGCCTTCGAACGGGAGAACCTCACCTGGGGCAGCACCGCCCTGCGCGTCCTGGACCAGCGGTCGGCCGCCAAGGCCTGAACTGCCCTGTCCTGCGGAGCGGACGCCGGGTCCCGGCGCCGGATCCCGACCCGGGCGTCCCGCGCCGGGGCCTCCCGCGAGCCGGCGTTCGAGCGGGGTGCGGTACGCGGGGGTGACGCGGGTGGCGGCCAGGAAGGTCGTCAGCCGCTCGACCTCGTTGCGGACGGCGGCGCGGGCGGCGGTGCCGGGGTCGGTGAGGAGGTGGTGGTCGATGTGTCCGTCAGGGTGCTGGGCCCAGGCGCCGATGATGCGGCCGTTCCACCAGACGGTGGGGCCGATGTTGCCCGAACAGGTCCTCCCCCGCCGCCTGCGCGCCCAGGTCAGCCCTCCAGACGTCCGTCGCCGGCATCGCCTGGGAGACCCGCGGGCCGCGCGCCGACCCCGCGCTCCTCGCCACCCTCGCCGTCGCCTGCCGCGACCACGAGGTGATCACCTTCGACTACACCACCCGCGCCGGCACCGGCGCCCCGCGCCGGGTCGAACCGCAGCACCTCGTGGCCTCCGGCGACCTGTGGTACCTGCTCGCCCACGACACCGACCGGGACGACTGGCGCATCTTCCGCCTCGACCGCATCACCGGACCGGCCCTCACCGGGCGGCGCGCTCCCGCCCGCGACCTGCCCGGCGACGACCCCGCCGCCTTCGTCGCCGCCCGGCTGTCGGCCGCCCCCACCCGCCACCGCGCCGTCGCCACCGTGCACGCCTCCGCCGACCGGGTCCGCACCCGCGCCCGCCACCTGGGCACCCGCGTCCGCCCTGTCGACGCCACCACCTGCCGCGTCGACGCCTCCGACGACTCCCTCACCCGGATCGCGCAGACGCTGGCCGGACTCCCCGCCGACTACACCCTCCACCCCGACCCCGACGTCCTCGACCACCTCCGCGCCGCCGCCCGCCGCATCCTGCACGCCGCCGACCGAGCCACCGCCTGACCCGCCGCCTGACCCCGGCCGGACGGTCGACCGGCTGCCGCACAGGCGGGGTGCCCGGCCGCGCCGAGCGCACCGCCGCCGGTCCGCGCGTGCGGGCTCCCCGGGCCGGTCGACGCGCCACTCGGTCAGGCCGCGGGCGGCCACGCGATCAGCCCCGGGTTCGCCGGATCCGGGTTCCCGCCCGGGCACCGCAGGGTGAGTTGCCCGCCACGCAGCCGTGGTGTCCAGCCGTGGTGGAGCAGCGCATCGCGGATGGCTCCGGCGACCAGGCCGGGTGCGACCACCACGCCGTGCTCGACCCACGTCACCATGCGCTGCCCACCGGCCTCCTCGTGCTGGACCACGATCGCCAGACCGGGTTCGTCGTCGGGTGCGACCACCCAGCGGTAGCGCTCCCCGTCGACGACGACGACCCGGGTGCCCTTCTTCGCCAACGCCATGCGCGGCAGTCTTGCAGGTGCCGCACCACCGCACCGCCCGCGGGCCGCCGACGGCCGAGCGCCGGCCGTGGGCCGCAGACGGCCGAGCGCGGTCCACCGACCACCGACCACCGACCGCAGTCCGCAGTCCGCACGGTCAGAAGACGGACCAGCCGGTGGCCGTCGTCAGGGCGTCCAGGGCGGCCACGCCGAGCACCGAGTTCCCCGCCGCGTCCAGGCCCGGGCTCCAGACGCAGACCGTGCCGCGGCCCGGCAGCACCGCCAGCACGCCGCCGCCGACACCGCTCTTGCCCGGCAGGCCGACCCGGTAGGCGAACTCCCCGGCCGCGTCGTAGGTGCCGCAGGTGAGCAGCACCGCGTTGATCCGCTTGGCGTCGCTGCGCGAGAGGAGCCGCGAACCGTCGGCCCGGGTCCCGTGCCGGGCGAGGAAGAGTCCGGCGAGGGCGAGGTCGTGGCAGCTCGCGGTGATCGCGCAGTGGGCGTAGTAGTGGGCGAGGACGCTGTCGACGGGGTTGCGCATGTTGCCGTAGCTGGCCATGAAGTGCGCCATGGCGGCGTTGCGGTGGCCGTGCCGGGCCTCGGAGGAGGCCACCGAGTCGTCGACCGCGACCGCCGGGTTGCCGCACTCCGCGCGCAGGAAGTCGACGACCGTCCCGACCGCGTCGCCGGTGAGCTTCAGCAGGCGGTCGGTGACCACCAGGGCGCCGGCGTTGATGAAGGGGTTGCGCGGGATGCCGTTCTCGGACTCCAGCTGCACCAGCGAGTTGAACGGGTTGCCGGACGGCTCCCGGCCCACCCCGGACCAGAGCGCGTCGCCGCCCTGCGCGAGCGCCAGGGCCAGGGTGAACAGCTTCGACACCGACTGGACGGAGAACGGCCGGCGCCAGTCGCCCGCGCCGAACACCTCCCCGTCCACGGTGGCGATGGCCATCCCGAAGGCCGTCGGGTCCGCTTCGGCGAGGGCCGGGATGTAGTCGGCGACCCGCCCGCGCAGCGGTGTGCGCCGGGCTGCCTCCATCGAGCCGAGCAGCAGCGTCTGGTAGTCCACGTCGTTCACGCCGCCATTGTGGTCCGCCGCGCCCGCGCGCCCCGACACGGGGTCGCCCCGGCACGCGGCACGGCACGCCTGCGCCACACCCGTACGGCCCGCTGCCGGCGCGCCGCGCTCCCACCGACCTGGGCCCGGCACTCCACCCGAACCTCAGGGCTTCCTCAAGTCCCTTGCGGTAAACGGAACACGGCGACCACGATGATCGGCATGACGGGTTTCCTGGGAATGAACGCCGAGCACAACTTCGTCCTGCTCATCCGGGACGCGGACACCATCGCCGCAGCCCTGGGCCGGGCGCTGGCCGAGGCCACGCCCAAGGAACGCCCCGGCCTGGAGCGCGCCGCCTCGCTCGTCGCGGCCACCGCCGCCGCCACCGAGACCCGGCTGCGCGCCGACTGGGCCCGCTCCCGGCTGGCCGCAGTCGGCTTCACCGGCAAGCTCGACTCCGTGGACGCGGTGAAGGCACTGCGCCGGGCGGAACCGAAGCTGAGCCTGGCGGCGGCCGTACAACTGCAGCGGGACGCCGTCGCACAGCCCGAGTGACCCACCCGGCCGGCCCCGCACCCCCGGTCCGGCTCCACCGCGCGGCCGCCCGCCCGCACGCTCTGGCAGCACGGCACGGGCGCGGCCGACGCGGCCACGGCGCCGAGTCCAGCACGTACGGACCGGCCCGCGAGGCGCCCCCGACCGGTGGGCCCGGTAGCCGGGGGGAGAATGACCGGATGCGCGACGTGGACGAGGCCCTGGAGCGGGCCGGGGCGGACGAGGGCATGGCCCGCGAGTGGCTGCGCGGGCTGGCGGGTAATCCGGCCCTTCCGGGGGACGTACTGGCGCGGCTGCTGGGGCTGGCGGAGCTTCCGCAGTCGCCGCTGCGCGGGCGTGAGCTGGATGCGGAGGCGACGGCGGTCGCGGTCGCGTCCTCACGGATGGAGCACCGGTTGGACGTCGCGGAGAATGCGACGGCCGATGTCGATGTGCTGGCCCGGCTCGCGTACGACACGGAGCCACGGGTCCGGTTCGTGTACGCCGTCCTGCTCACCGATTTCGGGCGCCGGGTCCCGGCAGGGGTGGTGGAGGTCCTCGCGCAGGACCCGGATCCGAAGGTCAGACGGACGATCAGCGGCTACCGGGGGCTCCCTCCCGCCCTGCAGGAGCGGCTCGTTGCGGACCGGGACCCGGGCGTCCGCGCCGCCGTACTGCGCCGGGACCTGTGGGAGCGGCTGGCGCAGCCGGTGCGGGACCGGCTGCGCGACGATCCCTCGGTGCAGGTCCGCGACAAGGTCGCCGCGCTGCTCCGGCCGGCGGAGGAGCCCGAGGTGCTGACGGCCGAGGAGCGGGTGGCGCACGCGGACGGGCACGTCCGGTCGGAGGCTGCCGGTGACCCTGCGGTACCGCGCACGCTGGCGCTGCAGCTCGCCGACGACCCCGAGAACCGGGTCCGGCTGGCCCTGTCGATGCGGGAGGACCTGACCGAGGAACAGCGGGCCTCGATCGCGTACTCGGTGGAGGGCCACGGTCCGTGGCCGACCTGGGTCGAGGAGCAAACCACACAGCCCGACGCCGCACGGCGGATCGCCGCCTCGGCGCACGTCGGGCTGCGCAGGGCGCTCGCCCGGCAGCCGAAGCTGCCGGCGGACGTGGTGGCCCGGCTGGCCGCCGACGAGGACCCCCGGGTGCGGCGCTACCTCTGCGAGCGCTGCCCCGACGCACCGCACGATCTGCTGGTCGAGCTGTACGCCACGGCGCAGGACCGGAACTGGTCCGCCCTGCGTCGGCACCGCAACTTCGCCCGGCCGGGCCTGGCCCGGTTCGCGGGCGACCCCAATCCCCGGCTGCGCCGCGCCGCACTCGACGACCCACAGGCCGGGCCGGAGCTGGTGCTGCGGCTGGCCGACGACCCCGAGGTGGGGGTGTGGGCGGTCCGGGATCCGAGGCTGCCCGCCGACGAACTACTGCGGCGGCTCACCCTGCCGGTCAGCGCGTGCGCCGCCGCAGCCAATCCGGCGCTTCCGCCGGCGCGGATGCACCGGCTGGTCGACCTCGCACAGGGCCGGTAGCCGACGCGACCGGCGGGGCGTCTCACAGCCGCCGGACGCGCAGCGCACCGGTCATCATCGGCAGGGTGAACCCACCGCGGGCGGTCTCGGGCTGCTCCGCGAGGTGGGCGCGGATCGGGCCCAGCGCGGCCGCCCGCTCGGGTTCCGGCATGACGAGCATCCCTGTGCGGGTGGCGAGGGTCGCCACGAGGGAGTCGGCGGTGCGGCGCTGCCCGTACGGGAACTCCGCCTGCTCGGGCCTGACCGTCTGCCAGGGCGACCGGGAACTCCCGTTCGAGCTCCGCGCGGCCACCGGTACCCTCGGCTCCCTGCACGAGGTACGACCTCAACCGTAGCCGGCGGGCCGATCACGGGACCCCGGCCCACCGGGCCCACCCGGCCGGCCGGGGTCCGGAGCGGCCGCCGTCGACAGCTGAGACAGGATCAAGATATTTCCCGCACCTGCCCGTGAACGCTCACCGCCTACCGTGAGGGGCCGCCGGTGAACCGCACCGGACGAACGACAGCAGGAGACCCCATGCGTACCCGCCGCTTCGCCCTCACCGCCGCCGCCGTAGCGGCGCTCGCCGCCACCGCGACGGCGTGCGGGCCGGAAGGCAGCGGCACGGCCGCCGGCCCCGCGGCCACCGCGGCGGCCACCGGAGCGGCGCCGACCGGATCCGCCGCCCCCGCCCCGGCCGGGTCCGCCGCCGGGTCCACGCCGGCGAAGCCCGCCGCCCCGAAGTCCGCCGCCCCCTCCTCGCCCTCCGCCGACAAGAGCGGCTACGGGCAGGCCTGCGGCGCCAACGACCTGGTGCTCGGTGCCAAGAGCGAGTCCCAGGCCGGCGGGTACATCCTGCTCACCGCCAAGGCCAAGCCGGGCATCACCTGCACGCTTCCCGGCACCCACCCCGCGATCGCCTTCGGCTCCGGCGGCATCGAGGCATCCAGTGCCGAACAGGCCGTCGGCGCCCCGATCACCCTGACCGGTACCACGGCCGCCTACGCGGGCATCGTGACGAAGACCACCAAGGGCAACCAGGCGGTCGAGTTCACCGACGTCATCGTGGGCATCGGCGCCGCCGACCCGAACCCGGCGAGTGTGCGGGTCGGTCCGATGCCGGTCGACAAGCCCGTCGTCACCAACTGGCACACCGCCCCGAAGGACGCCGTCCCGGTGAGGTGACCGGCCTCCGCGGCCCGTACCGGCTGCGCCACGGCCGCCTCCCGGATTCCGCGGACCGCCGCGGGGACCGGGCCCGGCGGCGCGGGCGGGCCGGTGTCAGCCGTCCGGCCAGTCGGGCCGCTCCGGCATCGAACTGTGGTGGTCCACCGGATCGCCGGTGCCGTACCGCACCCACACCCAGTACCCCAGCCCGCTCAACCCGAGGACCCCGCACGGGATCAGCACCGCGAGCACTATGTCGAGCATGCCGCCCCCTCCCCCACGACGGCTGTCAACTCTACGGGAGAACAGCGGACTTGTCCGGTGCCCGGCGGGGCCCGCCGCTCGTCCGGCGCATGTCAGCGGCGACCCACCGACGGCACCCGCGCTACTGCTGCGGCCGGCCGTACGGCGGCTGAGGGTAACCGGCCTGCGGCGGCTGCGGCTGGCCGTACCCGGGCTGCTGGTAGGGCGGGTGCCCGTACGGCTGCTGGTGCCCGTACGGCTGCTGCGGCGGGTACGACTGCTGGTGCCCGTACGGCGCGGGCGGCTGGAGACGGGCACGCTGACGGCGCTTCACGGCCAGCCCGCCGGCGATCAGGGCGATGCTCAGCACCGGCAGCACCACCAACAACAGCAACGCGGCCACGGCGCTCCCCCGGATCTCGAACGACCCGCCCATCATGCCATGCCGCCACCCGGCTGGGACCGGCCTGGAGGCGCTGGAGAGTGGCGATGACGTGTTCGTCATGCGAGCCGAAGACCGCGTCCGGGCGAGCTCGGCACTCCCCGTCGCCCGGGCCGAGATCCACCCACTTGTCCGTGACCACCTCGGCGCGTTCGCGCAGGAGCCTCACAGCGCGCGGGGTCAGCGGGCCGGGGCGCTCCATCACGGTCGGCCTGCCGCCCATCGTGCCGGTGCCGGGCCCCGGAGCCCGTGCGAATCTGTACCCGGACCCGGATCCCGGAGTGCTCCGCCCGGTCCGGGCGGAGCGCCGCGTCACCAGGGGAGGTGGGTCAGGACCCAGGTCACGGTCGCGGTCGTGGCCGCGGTGGCGGCGGCGTCGACGAGCCTGAGTACCAGGGGGCCGGGCCGGCGGGTTCGGGTCCGCCGGGTCTGCTGCGTGTGCTGGAGAGGGCGGTGGTCCCGGAGGCGCTTGCGGCGGTTCATGGCAATCCCCTTCTGTGGTTCGTCCGGCGTTCCCCGGCCGGGGAGCGCAGGTACGACGGTGCCTCAGTTCGGGACACAGGTGGGGAGGTTGGGGGTTGTGGGTACGACAACCCCGGGCGTCGAACCCGACGTCCATCGCCGATGCCAGGGGAGGGCGCATGGCTCGTTCGAGGGGCGAACGTCTGGACGAAGGGGCTGCTACCGGGGGTGGCGGCAAGCGCGCGGGGCGCCCATGGGGTGAGGACCTGCGCGGCAAGAGCCGCGAGATGAACGAGCTCGCCGGCCTGCTGCGCGAATGGATCGACGCGAGCGGCCTGTCGGTCGACCAGATCCACCGGCGCCTGCGTCCCGAGCACTTCCGTCCCGAGCGCGTTCCGTCCCGGGACACCCTCTACCGCCGGTTCGCAGGCGCGGGGATCGACACCGCGTTCGTCGGCGCGATCGTCGAGATCTGCTCCGAGGCGTCCGGGACGGACAGCGCGGACCTCCGCCGCAAGGCGGTCAAGGCCTACGCGTTGCTGGAGGCTGCGACAACCTGCCCGACGCCCGTCGCGCCGGGCCCGCTCACCACGAGAGCCGCACTGCGCGCGCCGTCGGAGGTGGACGCGCCCGCCGGCCTGGTGGACCTCACGGTCCACCACCGGATCTTCGTCGGCCGGACCGAGGAGCTCCGCGTGCTGGAGGCCGCCGTGGAGCGCGGCCCGGGCCGCGCGGTGGCGGTTCACGGGCTGGGCGGAGTCGGCAAGACCGCCCTGGTCGCGCACTACGCGGCCACCCGCACCGACCGGTACAACCCGATCTGGACCGTCGCCGCGGACACACCGGCGAGCATCGACCAGGGCCTGGCCGATCTGGCCCGGGCTCTTCACCCCGCCCTCGCCTTCCAGTCGGCCACACCGACGGAGCGGGATACGGAGGTGCAGAAGCAGTGGGCGCTGCAGTGGCTGGCCACCCACGACGGCTGGCTGCTGATCCTCGACGGCCTGGACGACCCCGCCCAGGTCCAACGGCTGCTGGCCCGAAGGCCGAGCGGTCACGTGGTGGCCACCAGCCGACGCACCTCCGGCTGGCACGACGCCGCCACTGCGCTGCCGCTGCGCACCCTCAGCCCCCACGACGCCCGCGACCTGCTGTCCCGGATCCTCACCCACCAGGGCGGCCCGGCGGACCTGGACGGAGCCGAGGAGTTGTGCGCCGAACTCGGTTACCTGCCCCTCGCCCTCGATCAGGCCGGCGCGTACATCGTCCACAGCGGTGTCAGCCTCCGCCAGTACCTGGAGCAGCTCGCCGACAGTCCCGGCGACACCTACCGGCACGCGGTCGACACCACTGGCTACGACAGGACCGTGGCCCGCGTCTGGGCGATCACCCTCGACCGTCTGGCGGAAACGCCGCTCGCCGTCCATATCCTGCGCGTCCTCGCCTGGTACGCCCCCGCCGGCATTCCCGTCGACCTCCTGGACCGCATCGGCAGGGAACCGGCGGTCCGCACGGCGCTCGCTCGGCTGGAGGACCACAGCATGGTCGCCCGGTCCCGCGACACGCTGAGCGTGCACGGGCTGGTCCGAGCCCTCGTCCGGACCCCGGAGGACGGCGATCCGCACCGCAGCCCCGAGGCCGTTGCCGGGGCACGTGCCGACGCCGTCCGGCTGCTCTCGCTAGCCCTGCCCAAGGCCGGACCGCTGGCCGCGCCGACCGTCCGCCGCCTGCTGCCCCACATCGACGCCCTGTTCCGGAACTCGATCGACCTCGACCCCCTCCCCTCGGCGGACGGCCTCTTCCTCGGTACCGCGGCCTCCTTGAACGGACAGGACCTCAGGCATCGCGCCATGCCCTACCTGGAGCACCTGCTGGACTCGTGCGAGCGTGCCCTCGGCCACACCCACCTCAGCACCCTCAGCGTTCGCGTCGCCCTCGGCTCGGCCTGCGAGGAAACCGGAGACCTCGCCCGCGCCAAGGTCCTCTTCGCCTCGGCCCTCGCCGGCCGCCGCACGGTACTCGGGCCGAACGCCCCGCAGACCATCGTCGCCCGCATCCACCTCGCCGGAGCACACGGAACGGCGGGCGACATCCGGCTTGCCGTCGAACAGCTCAGCGCCGTCCATCAGCACGCGCGCCAGGTGCTTGGACCCGACGACCCGCACACGCTCCTAGCCGTCAACAACCTCGCCCAAGCCCACGCATCGGCGGAGCGGCCGGACCGCGCGATCACGCTCTACGAACAGCTCCTCACCAAACGCGCAGTGGCCGTCGAACGCGATCCCCTGCGCACCCTCACGGTCCGCAGCAATCTGGCCCGTGCGTTCCACTCCGCAGGACGCCTCGACGAGGCCATCCGCGAGTACACCGAAGTGAGCGAGGAGATCACCCGCAGGTTCGGCGGCAATCATCCGCGCACGCTCGGTATCGACCACAACCGGGCCTTCGCGCACGCCGCCGCGGGCGACCTGGCGGAGGCCGTACCGCTGTACGAGCGGACGGCCGCCGGGCGGGCGCGTGTCCTGGGCAAGGACCACCCGGATACGCTGACCACCCGAAGTGACCTGGCCATGGCCTACAACGACATCGGTGACGCACGTGCTCTTCCCCTGGCAGAGGCGGTGCTGGAGGACCGGCGCCGCGTCCTGCCGCCCAACCACCCGGACACCCTGAACTCGGTCAACAATCTCGCCACCTGCTGCAGCGATGCCGGTGACACCGCGCGGGCAAGAGCCCGCTACGAGGAGGCCCTGCAAGGCCGGGAGGAGGTTCTCGGCGCGGACCACCCGGACACGCTGACCACACGTAGCAACCTCGGCTGCCTGCTCGTGGAGACCGGCGAGTTCGCTGCTGCCCTCCCCCACCTGAAAGCCGTCCTCGACACACGTCTCCGGGTCCTCGGCAACGACCATCCCGAGACCATCGGATCCCGCGGCACGCTCGGCGGCGCATACCGCCTCGCCGGCGACACCGACCGGGCGCTGCCGCACTACCGGAAGGCGTTCACCGAAGCCCGACGTGTGTTCGGGGAGGAGCATCCCCTGACCCGGCGGATCCGGGCCCGTTTGGACACCATGGAATGAACCTGGGCACACGTGCACGGATACGGCGCTGCACACCGTCCAGCGCGTCGAGTTGACGGGTCGACAGCCGGTCGGGCCGGGGTGGCGGTACCGGCGCCGCGCCGGGTCGGGCCTGTGCAAGGCTGTGATCATGACTGTCGAACCGAGCGATTTCGTCAAGCGCCTGCCGATCGGCAAGCCGATATCCGTGCCCGAGGGCGGCATCCCGTACTGGGAGGTCTTCCCGTACGAGGGCGATGTACGGATCAAGGTCCTGGACGAGCCGGTGCTGCCGGAGCCGGCCCGCCTGGGCGAGGACGAACGCGAGTGTCCGGGGTGCACGGACTCGGAGGGTCCGGTGCTGTGGAGCGACGAGCACTGGAAGGTCCGCGGGTTCGACGAGCCCGAGGGCGTGCCGGCCCAGGTGATGCTCCTCCCGCGTTGGCACGGGGACCTGGCCGAGCTTCCACCCGAGCGTACGACCGAGCTCGGCGGCATGCTCCAGCGCGTCGAGCGCGCGATCATGTCCCTGGACGGGATCGCCCGCGTCCACATCAACCGCTGGGGCGACGGCGGTTCGCACTTCCACGTGTGGTTCTTCGCCCGCCCGGCCGGCATGATGCAGCTCCGCGGCACCTGCCTGCCGCTGTGGGGCGACGTCCTGCCGAAGGTGCCCGCCGACGAGTGGCGCGCGACGAACCGGCGCATCGCCCTGGCCCTGGCCGCCGGGGGCGGCACCGCACACGTCGACGACGCGCCCTGATCCATCGCGCCCGGCCCGTCTCCCCCGCACAGCCCGTCGCCGCCGCGCACGGCGGTGCCCCGGTCGGCCCTCGTCGGCGCCCGCCCGGGGCCCGCCCCACCGCCCGGCAGCGGCAACCCGG
>NZ_JBSGXP010000155.1:0-20656 GCF_053610105.1 Kitasatospora sp. NPDC054939
CGACCTCCCGCCGGGGGTCCCGGGCCCCCCACCACCCCCAGCGGCCGGGGTGGGGCGGGTTCCTCCGCCCCCCCCCCCCCCCCCACCCGCGGGCGCGGGCCCGGGGTGCGCCGCGCCCGCGCCCGGGCCATCATCGGCGCAGGTACCGGGAGCGGTGCCCGGGAGCCGGCGGACGGAGAAGGCGGATGCCCACCCTGCGCATCGAGCACGAGCTGAGCGACTACGACACCTGGAAACGGGCGTTCGACAGCGACCCGCTGGACCGCGAGCGGTCCGGAGTCCTCGCCTACCGCATCCAGCGCGGCACCGGCAAGACGCCGTTCGTCGCCGTCGACCTGGAGTTCGACACCGTCGCGGCCGCGGAGGACTTCCTCACCCGGCTGCGGGCGGTCTGGCGCAGCCGGCCCGAACTCACCGTGGACCCGCAGGGCTGGGTGGTCGAGACGGTCGAGAACCACCGCTACTGACCCGGGCCCCCGGTCCGGGCCCGGACCCCGGGCCGCCCGACAACCTACGGAGTGTGCATGACGGCCGCGGACGACCCCATCGACCTGCTCGCCCGGGCGCTCGCCCAGACCGCCGGACTGATCGACGGGGTCGGCGAGGAACAGATCGGCCACACCACCCCCTGCCGCTCCTGGGACGTCGGCGACCTGATCAGCCATCTGCTCTTCGACCTGCGGCAGTTCACCCTCCGCGCCCGGGGCGGCGCCCCCGACTGGTCGCAGCCCTTCGAACGCGTCCGGGAGGACTGGCTGCACCGCTTCGAGGCCGGCGCCGAGGAACTCGTCGCCGCGTGGCGCGAGGCCGGCGACCTGACCGGCGAGGAGCCCGGCCCCGGCGGCGCACCCCTGCCCCGGCGCTTCCCGCTGGACCAGCAGGTGGCCGAGTTCGCAGTCCACGGCTGGGACGTCGCCCGCGCCACCGGCCAGTCCACCGCCGGCCTCGACCACGAGGTCGCCGCCGCCTCGCTCGCCTGGGGCCGGGGCGCGTTGAGCCCCGGGTACCGGGGCAGCGAGGAGGAGCACCACAGCTTCGGCCCCGAGGTGGCCGTCGCCGAGGACGCGCCCGTGTACGACCGGCTGGCCGCCTTCTTCGGACGCGACCCCGGTCGGTGGTGAACCCGGCAGGTGGCGACCCCGGCCGGTGGTGACCCCGGTCGGTGGTGAACCCGGCCGGTCCGGGGCGGCCGGGTTCCGCACGCGGGCGCTCCGCTGCGCTCGGGGGTGCTCTGTGCGGGTGCGCTCGGCTGTGCGTAGGTGCGCTCGGCGCGCGCCGGGGGCTCAGCCGCGGGCCGGGGAGCTCAGGCCCGGGCGGGCGTGCTCAGCCCCGGCTCCAGTGGAAGCCGATCTCCGGGTAGCGCGGCGACGGGCCGTCGAACAGCCGGGTCGGCCGGCCCGCCAGGAAGCGGTCGAAGAACGCCCGGACGTACACCCGTAGGAGCTCGGCCGAGCGGGCCGCCGCGATCCGGCCGAACAGCTCGGCGTACAGCTCCGGCGGCAGGCTTTGACCGAGTCCGCCCGGCCCGGCCACGAACGGCAGGTCGGTGAAGGTGAGGTGGCCGCTGTCGGCGATCCGCAGCTGCCGGCCCCAGGCGCGCTGGTGCTCGCGCCACTGCTGCCAGGTCTCGTGGTCGGCGAGCGAGGTCAGCAGCAGGAACGGCCGGTCCAGGCCGAGGCTGCTCACCTGCGAGCCGAAGAACCCGCCGTCCAGGTTGATCCCGGCGGCGAACCGCCGGTCCGCCAGGATCGTCGCCGCTGCGGCCGAACCGCCCATCGAATGGCCGAACACCCCGATCCGCTCCGGGTCGGGGCACGGCAGCCCGGGCCGGAGGGCGTGGCGGCGGCCGGTCAGCTCGTCGGCGACGAACCGAAGGTCGGCCACCCGGGCGGAGACCTCCTTCAACTCCTGCGCCGCCCAGTCGTCCGGGACGTCGGGCAGCACGCTGCGCACCAGTCGGCCGTCCGGGAACAGCACGGCACCGGCGTCGTAGGTGTGGTCGACCGCCGCGACGAGCCAGCCGTGCGCGGCCAACTCCTCGGCCAGGAAGGTGGAGTCGCTGTGGTGGCCCTGGCGGCCGTGGCCGAGCAGCAGCAGCGGCAGCCGTCCGGGTACGGCGGGGGCGTCGATCCGGGCGTTGGTGCGGACGGCCGCCATGGTGCCCGGCTTCAGTTGCAGGAAGCCGCTCTCGACGGTGGCCGCCACCTGCGGGCTGGTGTACGGCGCGCGCGGGCGGCCGGCGGTGGTGAGCGCCGGGTACCAGAGCCGGACCATCAGTTCGCGCGGCCGCGGGGTCGGCGCGAACGGGTCCTGGCGGTCGCGGTCCACCAGGTGCAGGGAGGTGGTGCCCACCGGCCGGCGCACCGTCGGCGCGGGCAGGTCGATCGGGGGGACGCCGGACGCGCCCGGCCCGGCTGACGGTGCTCCGGCGCGCGCCGTGGGGGAGGCCCACGCGGGGGAGGCGGGCAGGGCCAGAGCGGACGTGGTGGCACCGGCGATGGCCAGCAGGGACCTGCGGTTGATCATCATGCACCTCGGACGTAGGCGTTGTGATGGCCAGTGACCCTAGTGGTCTGGACCAACTCTGCCTAGGGTCGGGCAGGACCGGCGGGAGGAGGGCGGGGACCGACCGTCAGCCGCCGTTCGTCGCCACCGCGGCCGCCGCCTTCTTGATCGCCTCGCGGATGCGCGGGTAGGTGCCGCAGCGGCAGACGTTCTGGATCCGGTCGATGTCGGCGTCGGTCGGCTCCGGGGTGCGGCGCAGCAGGGCGACCGCCGTCATGATCTGCCCCGGCTGGCAGAAGCCGCACTGGGCGACGTCGCACTCCAGCCACGCCTCCTGCACCGGGTGCAGCACCTCGCCGTCCGCCAGCCCCTCGATCGTGGTGACCCGGCGCCCGGCGCAGTCCCTCACCGCGGCCGTGCAGGGCTGGAACTCCTCGCCGTCCAGATGACTGGTGCAGGCGCGGCAGACGCCCACCCCGCAGCCGTACTTGGGGCCGGTGACGCCGAGCTTGTCGCGCAGCACCCAGAGCAGCGGCATGTCGTCGGGCGCCTCGACGGTGACCGGCTGCCCGTTGAGGACGAAGGTGTGGCTGGGCATGGTTCCGGCCCTTCAGAAGTCGATCGGGAACGAGCGGGGGCGGGTACCGGTGGCCCGTGCGTAGGCGTTGGCGACCGCCGCCGAAGCGGCCGGCACACCCAACTCGCCCGCGCCGCCCGGCGATCCGCTCGGCGGCAGCAGATGGACCTCCACCACGGGCGGGCTGTGCTGCTGCCGCGCCCAGCGGAAGTCCGCGAAGCTGCCCTCGCGTACGGCGCCGTGGTCGATGTGGTTGCCGGCCTGCAGGACGACCGAGATGCCGTCGATCAGCGCGCCGGTCAACTGGGCCTCCAGACCAGTCGGGTTGACCACCTGGCCGACGTCGGCGGCGATCACCGCGCGGGTCACCCGGGGCCGGCTGCGGTCGGTGGCGTCCAGTTCGACCAGGTACGCGGCGCAGGAGCCGTGCTCGTCGTGGAAGCCGAAGCCCTGGGCGTGCCCGGCGGGCATCGCCCGGCCCCAGCGGCCGGCCCGAACGGCCGTGTCCAGGACGGCCCGTGACCGGGCGCTGCGCAGCCGCACCCGCCGGAAGGCCACCGGGTCCTGCCCGAGGCGGCGGGCGATCTCGTCCATCATGATCTCGTCGGCGACCCGGACGGTGCCGGAGTAGACCGAGCGCCAGCTGCCGGTGTGCATCTCCAGCGGCAGTTCGGAGAGCAACTGGGTGACCACGCCCAGGTCGTACGGGTTCTTCTCACTGAGCAGGAAGAAGCCCTGGGCGAGGCTGAGTCCGGCCGCCCGGAGGTCGAAGCCGGCACCGGTGAGCGCCTCGCCCAGGCCGTGCCGCAGGTCGGTCGCCACCGTCGCCACCCGGTGCTCGTAGGTGAGCACCTGCCCGAGCGCGTGGGTGGCGCGGATCCGGTGGTGGCTGGCGGGACGCAGCCGGCCATGGCGCATGTCGTCGTTGCGGGTCCACATCAGCTTCACCGGCCGCCCGGCCGCGCGGGAGACCTGGGCCGCCTCCAGCGCCGCGTCGAAGAACAGCCGGCGTCCGAACGAGCCGCCGCCGCGCACCACATGGACCGTGACGGCGTCCTGCGGCAGGCCGAGTTCGGCGGCGATCGTCTGCTGGGCGACGATCGGCGCCTGGGCGGCGAACCACAGCTCGGCGCGGTCGGCGCGCACGTCGGCGACCGCCGTCAGCACCTCCATCGGTGCGTGGTTGACGAACGCGAAGTCGAACTCGCCGTCCACGTGCAGGGTCAGCAACGGCGGTACGAGGAACGGCAGATGGGTGGCGCGCAGCCGACTGCGGATGTCGGCGTCGGACAGGTGCGCCACCGGGCCCGGCCGCCAGGAGGCGTGCAGCGCGTCGCGGCCCTTCAGCGCCTGGTCGAAGGTCTCGGCGAGCACCGCCACCCCGCTCGGGATGCGCACGATGCCGAGCACGCCGGGCATCGCGCGGGCGGCGGAGTCGTCCAGCGACTGCAGGGTGCCGTTGATGGTGGTGGGGCGGGCGACCACGGTCGGCACCGCACCCGGGACGGCCAGGTCGCCGGCGTACTTCGCGCGGCCGGTGACGAGGTCGCGGGCGTCGATCCGGCCGGTCGGGCGGCCCACCACCTGCCGGCGCTCGGCGGGCTTCGGTGTGCTGGGCACCGCCGGGACGCCCACCGAGGCGGCGGCGACCGCGAGTCGGCCGAAGCCCAGGCGCCGACCGTCGGGGGCGAGCACGGCGGAGTCGGCGGTGCGCAGGCTGTCGGCCGGGACCCCCCACTGCCGGGCGGCGGCGGTCACCAGCCGGGCCCGGGCGGCCGCGGCGGCGGCCCGGACCGGGTCGTACAGGGCGCGCACCGAGTTGGAGGCGGCGGTGAGCTGGTTGAACAGCAACTCGGGTCGGCTGTCCGAGAGCGGCACGTCGACGTCGCCCAGGCGTGCGTCCAACTCGTCGGCCACCAGCATGGCCATGGCGGTGGTCAGGCCCTGGCCGACCTCGATGCGCGGCAGGTGCAGCACCGCACGGCCGGCCGGGGTCACCTCCAGCACCAGCAGATGGGCGGTCGGCAGCGTGGCCAGGGTCAGCGCCTCGCCCAGGTCCACGATGTCCGGGATGCCCGGCAGGCCGAGCAACTGCTCGGGGGCGTGGGGGGTTTCGGCTGCGGGGGCGGCTGCGGTTGCGGCCGTGGGGGCGGCGGCCGGCCGGACGCCGACGGTGAGGGTGGGGGCGGCGAGCAGATAGCACAGGAAGCGGCGTCGGCCGAGCGGCGGACGGTCCTCGGCCAGGTCGCCGGGGCGCTCGTCGGGGCGGTCGCCGAGGGGTTCCGCGGGGCGCGCGTCGGGGGCGGTGTCGCGCGGGGCGGTGGCGTCCGGCGAGGGGGCGTCCGGGGTGGGGGTGTTCGTGCGCAGGGCGGTGTCGCGCGGGGTGGCGGAGGTGCTGATGGGAGGGACCCTTCGAGCGGGCGGCGGCGCCGGAGGGCCCGGCCGCTGGGCGAGCCGGCCGGGTGGCCGGATCGCGTGCGCCGACGAGCATAGGAGGACGCTACTGACGGGTCAACACGGCCGCGACAGGCCGCTCGATCACCCGATCGGCCGCCGCCGGCGCAGCTGCGGGCGGGGCCGTGCGGGCAACGGATCAGGCTGAATGGGTGGGCCGGTGAGGGCGAACGGGTGTGCTCCTGGGTGTGCCGGCCGGGATGGCGACGGCGCTTCTGGGCGTGCCCCGGCCGATGCCGTGCCGGCGCTGCTAGGTGTGCCGGCCGGGGCGACCCGTGCGGCGGAGCTGGCCGCCGACGGTGCCCGCCAGCGAGCCGAGTGCCCAGGCGAGGACGAGCACCGGGCTCAGGTACGAGGGCCAGGCCAGCCAGGCGGCGGCGCCGGTCGACAGCACCGAGGTCACGGCACCCGCTGCCGCTCCCCGGGGCAGGGTGCTCCTGGCGGCGACGGTCCTGGTCACCGCGCTCGCGAGCCCGTACGCCGCAGCGGCGAGCGCGGCCGTGAGGGCGAGGAAGAGGAGGAACACGGCTGGATCCTACGTCCGGGCCGGGCGGCCGTCGTCGGCGGCCCCCGCCGGTGCGGCCGCCGTCCGCCGGGGCTGCCCAGCGGCGGGGGCCGCCCGGCGGTGGGGGCTGCCCGTCCGCCGGCGTCGTGCAGTGGCGGGTGTGGTGCGGTGGCGGGCGTCGTGCGGTGCCGGGCGTGGTGTGGTGCCGGGAGTGCTGAGGCAGCGGGGTCGTCCGTGCGGGCCGCTCGGTGCGCCCTCGCGGTGCTCAGCCGCGGAGGTGGAGGCCGAGTCCGCTGGTGCCCGGCGTCTCGGCGCCCGGCACCAGGCGCATCTCGCGGTCGTACTCGCCGCCGACCAGCGGGCGGAACGGCACCGGAGCGTCGGTGAACAGGCCGTCGAGCCGCCGCGCGTACGCCTCCCGGGCGGCGTCGAACGCCTCCGGCGACAGGCCGACCGTGCCGTACACCGCGAACGGGTCGAGCGGCTGCATGCCGGTGAACCAGAGCAGTCCGTGCTGCACCGGGAAGAGCACGTCGGCCAGCGGGCCGTGCGCGCCGCGGTCCGAGAACGCGGACTCCCGGGCGCCGACGGTCACCGACACCAGTGCCCGACGCCCGCCGAGCGCCCCCTCGCTGTACGGCGGCGGAACGGCCGGCCCGTGTGCGAAGCCGTTGGTGAACACCCGGTCGAACCAGCCCTTGAGGATCGCCGGCACCGAGAACCACCACAGCGGGAACTGCAGCACCACGGCGTCCGCCCAGGCCACCTTCTCCTGCTCCGCCAGCACGTCGGCGGTCAACCGGCCGGCGAGGGTGGCCCGTTCGTGCGCGGCGAGGACGTCCAGCCGCTCGTCCGCCGGGTGGTCGGGGATGTCGTCGGCGTCGATCCCGGCCTTCCACTTCATCGCGTACAGGTCGGAGGTCCGCACCTCGTGCCCGGCCGCCCGCAGGTGCTCGACCGCGAAGTCGGTCAGGGCGGCGTTGAGCGAACGCGACTCGGGGTGGGCGCTGACGACGAGGACCCGCTTCGGCTCGGAGGCGGTCCGCTGCTGCTGGGACGTGGTGTGCGTGGTCATGCCGCCACCCTCTCCCGTCCGCAGGAGGGCAGCCAGCACCCTGTTCCACCGCAGGACCGCCCGACCCCCGGACCGCCGATCCTGGTACTGGCAGGGCCACGCATACTGGGGTGCATGAACGGGGTGGAGCAGGGCGGGCGGACAGCCGGCGGCGCCGGGCACGGTCGGGGTGCGGGCCGGAGCGGCGCGGAGGCGGCCGCCGACGGGGCCCGCGAGCGGACCGCGGAGGCGACTGGCGAGGGGATCGGCGACGCCCGGCGGGCGCTCGGCGGCTTCCTGCGTGCCCGCCGCGGCCGGCTCGCGCCGGAGGACGTCGGCCTGAACGGCGGCAGCCGGCGCCGGGTGCGCGGACTGCGCCGTGAGGAACTCGCCCAACTCGCGGGCATCAGCGTCGACTACTACGTCCGGCTCGAACAGGGCCGGGCCACCCAGCCGTCCCCCGAGGTGCTCGACGCGCTGGCCGGAGCGCTGCGCCTGGACCCGGCCGAACGCCGCCACCTCGACACCCTGGCCGGCGGACGGCGCGGACCGGCCCCCCGGGCGAGCGTCAGCGGAGTCCTGCAACGACTGATGGACGCCCTCGACGGCTTCCCGGTGTTCGCCACCGACCACCGCCTCGACGTGGTCGCCTGGAACGGCCTCGGCGCCGAACTCGTCGGCGGGCTGGGCGATCCGGGCCGCCGCGACCGCAACAACGCCCGCTTCCTCTTCCTCGACCCCGCCTCGCGCACCGTCCACCCCGACTGGGAGGACCGCGCCTGCGAGGCCGTGGGCCAACTGCAGGTCGCCGCCGGACGCTGGCCGGACGACCCGCAGCTGACCGGGCTCATCGCCGAACTCTCCCGGGAGAGCACCGACTTCGCCCGGATCTGGGCCACCGGCGAGATCCGGATGTGCGCGGCCGGGCGCAAGCGCCTGCGCCACCCGCAGGCCGGGCTGCTCACCCTGGACTTCGAGATCCTCCACGTGCCGGCCGCACCGGGCGAGACCGGGCTGGTGGTGCACGTGTTCAGCGCGGAGGCGGGCACTCCCGAGGCCGCCGTGCTCGCGGACCTCGCGGCGGTGGTCGGGTAGCGCCCGCGTACAGCGCGGGTGCCGCCCGGGTGGCTTCCGGGCGTGGCTGTTCGCCCGCCCGCTGTCGTCGGCTCAATGGCCCAGGATGATGCATGATCATTGGACCACGGCCATGATCCACTTCGCTCCTAGGCTGGACTTCGAGAGCGCGGCCGACCGGCCCGCGGGAAGCCCCAGGAGCGCCCAGGTGATACCCGCCCCACCGTCCGCCGGAGCCCGACGGACCCTCGTCACCGCCCAGTTGATCGGCTCGATCGGCGACGGCGCCTACTACACCTGCTCGGCGCTCTACTTCACCGGCGTCGTCGGGATGTCCCCGACCCGGCTCGGCCTCGCCCTCGCGATCGCCTGGGGGATCGGCTCGCTGGTCGGCGCACCGCTCGGCCACCTCGCCGACCGCCGCGGCCCGCGCGCCGTCGCCGTCCTGTTCGCCCTCCTCACGGGCGCGGTGGTCGCCTCGTTCCTGGTGATCCGCTCCTTCCCGGCGTTCCTGGCCGCCGTCTGCGCGTACGCGGTGGCGCAGACAGGCTTCGCCGCCGCCCGCCAGACGCTGGTGGCCGGCCTCGTCGCCCCCGCCGACCGCACCGAACTGCTGGCCCGGCTGCAGTCCACCCTCAACGCCGGCCTGGCCGTCGGTGCGGCGCTCGGCGGGATCGCCCTCACCGTCGGGACGCAGGCGGGCTTCCTCGCCGTCTTCGCCGTCGACGCACTCGGCTTCGTTGCCTGCGCACGGCTCCTGCACCGGCTGCCCGAGGTCGCCGCCGCCCCGGCCGCTCCCGCCGACGGCGCGGAACGGCGGCTGGCGGTGCTGTCCGACCGGCCGTACGCGGTCGTGATGCTGCTCAACACCGTGCTGCTGCTGCGGATGCCGCTGCTGAGCCTGGTGATCCCGCTCTGGATCGCGGCCCGGGCCCCCGAACTGGCCTGGCTCGGTTCGGTGCTCTTCGCCCTCAACACCCTGGGGGTGATGGCCTTCCAGGTCCGGACCGCGCGCGCCGTCACCGGGCCGGCCTCCGCCGTACGGGCGGTGCGCCGGTCCGGATTCCTCCTGCTCGCCTCCTGCCTGGTGTTCGCCGTCGCCGCGGCCGGGGTGCCGCTGTGGGCGATGGGCGTCCTGCTGGTCGTCGCGGCGACGTTGCAGGTGGCCGGCGAGATGAAGCAGTCGGCGGGTTCCTGGCAGCTGGCCTTCGACCTGGCCCCGGCGCACCGGATCGGCCAGTACCAGGGCTTCTTCGGCACCGGCGTGGCGGTCTCCCGCACGGTCGGACCGCTCCTGCTCACCACGCTGCTGCTGGACGGCGGCGTGCCCGGCTGGCTGCTGCTGGGCGCCCTGTTCCTGGCAGCCGGCTGCGCGATGGGTCCGGCGGTGCGCCACGCCGAGCGCACCCGGCCCCTCCCGGCGGTCGGCGACGGCGGGGCAGGGGAGGTCGAGGGATCGGCCGCCGTCGGACGAGCGGCCGCCCCCAGAGTTCGGTGAGCCCGGGACGTGCCGTGCGTGCTGCGGAGAAGCGGGTCCCGCCGCGCCAGTACTACGGAGTCCTGCCTCCCCCGGGGCGGAGGACGTGGACTGCGGAGGCGTAGTCCGGATGTGCCGAAAGTGCCGGGGACAGGGTCAGCCGCAAGCCTTCACCGGGGTTGTCGTGGAGGGCGGTTGGCGAGCGCGGCTGTCGGCTACTCGCAGCATCTGATGATCAGTCATTCAAGCGACGCCCGGCTTGACTTGACCAAGGATCGAGCGCGATGGTCGTGCACACGTCGACGAGGGGTGGCACGCGCTCATTCTGCACACCCGCGTCTGCGCCGAACTGTGCTCCAGGCTGGGCGGGTTCGTCCACCACTACCCGGAGCGGCCCGACCCGATGCGGCACGACGCGGACGCGCTGGCCCGGACCGTCGACCTGATCGAACGGACCGGCTGCACGCCCCACCGCGCGCTGTGGACCGGGCCCACCCGCGCGTTGGTGGGCGTGGCTGCCCAGTGCTCCCACACGCCCGTGCCCGGCGGGTGCGGGCCGATCAACCCCGGCGGGTGCGCGTCCCACTGCAACGGCGGAGGCGTGGGCGCCTACTAGCCTGGGCGCACCTCACTCCGAAAGGGCGGGAAACGTGGACGAGACCGAAGCCCGGCAGTTGGCCGGCACGCTCCGTCGGCTGGGCATCCGGGGGACCGTCTCCCCCGAAGTGCCGGACAACCCGGCCGGGCGCTGGCGGGTGTACGACAGTGCTGACCCCGCCACCCGGCGGGACATCACCGACGAGGTACTGACCCTCGTCGAGGGCGCGGCCCGCACGACCGGCGGGCCGACGCGAGGGTTCGTCGTCCGCAGCAGTCACTACAGCACCTGAGAGCCGGCCCGGCCAATGCCCGTCCCCCACGCGGCCGGGCCCCGACTCCCGACCCCCTCCACCGCCGGCCGGCTGCCGCGGAGGCCGATCGTCCCCGGCGGTGGAGGGTGGAGCACAGCCCTGGTAGACGATCGGCGCTGTCTGCGGGGGCTCTGTGCATGCCCGGCATCGTTGAGGGCCCCGGACGCGCGCCGGAACGGCGTTCGTCGTCCGGCGGGTCCTTCGTCCCTGTTCAGAGCTCGGTCAGCGGCGTGTCCGGGTCGGCGAGTTTCTTCAGGTCCACGACCCGCTCGGACCGGATCATCTCCTTGATCGGGTCGGTGACGTCCCAGACGTTGACGTTCATCCCGGCCAGCACCCGGCCCCCGGAGAGCCAGAAGGCGATGAACTCCCGCCCCGGCACGTCCCCCCGGAACACCACCCGGTCGTACCCGCCCGGTTCGACGTAGCCCGTGTACTCCATGCCCAGGTCGTACTGGTCGGTGAAGAAGTACGGCACCCGGTCGTAGCCGGCGTCGCCGCCGAGCATCGAACGGGCGGCGGCGGGGCCTTGGTTGAGTGCGTTCGCCCAGTGCTCGACCCGGATCGGCCGGCCCAGCAGCGGGTGGAAGGCGTTGGCGACGTCGCCGGCCGCGTATACGTCCGGGTCGGAGGTGCGCAGGTGCTGGTCGGTGCGGATGCCGTTGTCCACCTCCAGCCCCGCGGACTCGGCGAGCGCGGTGTTCGGGGTGATGCCGATGCCGACCACCACCAGGTCGGCGGGCACCGTGGAGCCGTCGCCGAGCACGACCCCGGTGACCCGCCCGTCCGCGCCCGCCAACTCCGTGACCTGGACGCCGAACCGCAGCGTGACGCCGTGCGCGCGGTGCAGGTCGGCGAACACCTGGGCGACCTCGCGGCCGAGCACCCGCAGGAGCGGCAGTTCGGCGGCCTCCAGGACGGTCACCTCGCAGCCGTGCGAACGCGCGGCGGCCGCCGTCTCCAGCCCGATCCAGCCGGCCCCGATCACCGCCACCCGGCCCCCGCCGCGCATCCCGGCGAGCAGTGCGTCGCTGTCCTCGAGCGTGCGCAGGTGGTGCACCCCGGCCAGGTCGGCACCCGGGACGGGCAGCCGGCGCGGCGACGACCCGGTGGCCAGCAGCAGCTTGGCGTAGCCGATCGCGCCGTCCCGCTCCAGCGTCACCGTGTGCGCGACCGGGTCGACCGCGGTCGCGGCCACCCCGAGGCGCAGCGTCACGTCGTGCTCGGCGTACCAGCCCATCGGGTGGACGTACGCCTTGTCCCGCGCGTCCTTGCCGAGCAGGTACCCCTTGGAGAGCGGCGGCCGCTCGTACGGGCGCTCGGCCTCGTCGCCGATCAGCACCAGCGGGCCGGTCCACCCCTCGGCCCGCAGCGTCTCGGCCGCCTTCGCACCGGCCAGGGACGCCCCGACGATCACGTACGGGAGCTCGCGCCCCGGGCCGCCGGTGGGGGTGCTCGTGCTCATGGTCGACTCCTCGCTGTGGGACCGGTCACCGCGTCCAGCCTGGTCCGGGGCGGAGGGCCTGTCGAGGGCGCGCGGGGCGCGGCGCCGTAGGCTCGCCCGAACGGGTGAGCGCCGGGTGTCGGACGGTTCAGCCGGTCATCGCGGCGCGGACCAGCGCGGTGTCGACGAACTGCTCGAACCGGACGATCCGTCCGCCGCGCACGGTGAAGTGGTGCGCGACCCGGACGGCGAGCGGCCGGCCGGTGGCGCGGTTGGTCGCGGTGTAGCGGGCCAGCACGACCACGTTCTCGCCGTCCACCACGTAGGTGTCGTCGTGCGCGGTCCAGGCGTCCCAGTCGGCCGCCAGCCGCTCCATCACCCCGGACGTCACCCCCTTGGGCGTCCGGTAGGTGCCGGCCAGCGGGAAGCCGGCCATCTCCGTCCACTCCACGTCGTCCGCGAGGGTGGACCGCAGCGCCGCCAGGTCGCCGCGCGCCGAGGCCAGGTACTGGCGGCGGACCACGTCGGCGGGCGCGGAGGACTCGGCGAACGTCGCCGTCGACTTCGGGATCTCGATCATCGCCGCTCAGCCCCAGCTCAGCTCGCCCTTGGCGACCTTCGTCCCGAGGTCGACGGCCATCGGCATCCCCAGCTCCGGGAAGCGCCGCTCCAGCGCCTCCCGGGCGGCCGCCGCGTCCGGCGCCCGGCCGACCTCCGTCTCGAACGCCCGCAGGTAGTCGCGGGTGTGGTCGATCGCGGTGGTGTCGGTGGGCGCGTCCGCCGTCCGGTGCCCCGCCACCACGAACTCCGGCTCCAGCGCCGCCATCCCGTCCAGCAGGTCGATCCAGGCGGCCCGCTGCTGCGGTGTCGGCGTGTCGGCCGTCCACACGTGCAGGCCCTCGAACAGCAGCACCCCGCCGATCACCGTGTGGTGGTGGTGCTGCCAGAGGTAGTGGCGGTCGGGCAGGTGGAAGTCCGCGCCGCGCAGTTCGAAGCGGTGTCCCTCGAAGACGACCTCGTCGCCGTGCAGCGCCTCGGGCACCACCAGCCGGGTCGGCAGCTCCTCGCCCAGGTGCGCCCACGCCTGCAGCTTGCCCTCGTACGACTCGCGGATGTGCTCCACGGTGGCGGCCGGGGCGAGGAAACGGGCCTCGGGGAAGGCGTCCTGGAGCTCCTGGGCGCCGAAGTAGAAGTCCGGGTCGCCGTGGCTGATGAACACCGTGGTCAGCCGCTTGCCGCAGGCCCGCACCGCCTCGACCAGCCGGCGGCCGTCGGAGCGGGTGAAGCCGGCGTCGACCAGCATCGCGTCGTTGGGGCCGGTGACCAGGACGGCGGTCTTGTTGAGCGAGCCGTCCGGGCTGTCGATCACCTGGAAGTCGAGGGAGCTCATCGGGGGTCGGTCCTTCCTGCGGGCTTCCGGGGAGCGGGATGGTGCCCGCAGCTCGTCGTACGGGCATTCACCAGTTCGACTGATCCAGCAGTGCCTGACCGGTCAGGCACACCCGCTGTCGCGCACCTCTCCGCCCAGCGTGGAACGCCGGGTCGGGCGGGGCATCCCGCGCTGCGCCGCGCGGGGGAGGGGGCGCGGGCCGCGTACCGCCGGACGTTCTCCGCGTGCACCCGGTCCGCACGGACACGGGTCTGCCCACCGGGTTCGGTGGCCGCGACGAGCCGGCCCGACGGCCCTCCGGGTGCCGGGTGCGCCGTGCAGGCCCGGCGGCGGCCCCGACCGTGTCCGGGGCCGGTCAGGCCGGCTGCCCGTCGCACGTCCAGAGGGTGAGGTCGCTGCTGGTGGCGACGGCCAGGGTGCGTCCGGACGGCGAGAAGCCGGCGGCCCGGAAGGTGGACCAGGTGCTGTGGAAGACGTGCCACCACGACTCGCCGGCCTCGCCCTGGTACGGCCCGCCGCCGGTGGCGAGCAGGACCTGCTGGTTCGGCCACTCCGTGGTCTCCACGCAGACGTGCCAGCCGCCCTCGGCCGAGGTGTGCAGGCCTCCGCCGTACAGGCCGGCGACCGGAATCCGGAGGCCGGCCGCCGGACCGATGCCGGGGCAGGCGAGGTCCGGGCCGTCCGGGTCCTCCTCCGGGTCGTACTCGCGGGCGAGCCGTTCGCCGGTCACCGCGTCGAACAGGCCGTGGCCGCTGGAGGAGACGGTGAGGACGAGGTCGCGGCCGTTCGCGGGGTCGGCGGCGAAGCCGATGCCGGTCAGCCCGCCGACGGCGATCAGGCCGCGGCCGACCGGGCGCCACGGAGCCGGCGGTGCGGTCACGGGGGCGGCCAGGAACCGGTCCCGGATCCGCTGCTGGTACTCGGAGATCGCCACGGGACGATCATGCCATGCGCCGGGAGGGCCGATCGATCACTCGTTCGGGTGGTTGTGGGGCTCGGGCGGATGGGCCGGGAACACCGGGAGGGAAGTGCGGCGTTCACCCGGTCATGATCAGAGACGACGCTGTCCCCGCCGCTTCCGCCACGCCCGAGGACGCCGCACCGGCCGCCGGGGTGCTGCGCTACTCCGCCTTCACCACCGACCCGGCCGGCGGCAACCCGGCCGGCGTGGTCCTCGACGCCACCGGCTGGTCCGCCGAGCGGATGCTCGCGGTCGCGGCCGAGCTCGGGTACTCGGAGACGGCCTTCCTCATACCCGAGCGGGCGTCAGGAGCCGGTCGGGGGACCGGGGCCGACGCGGCGGCGGCGCCCGGGAGCGCCGGCGCGGGCGGCGACGTGCGGTTCACCGTGCGGTACTTCAGCCCGCTGGCCGAGGTCCCGTTCTGCGGCCACGCCACGGTCGCCTCGGCCGTCGCGCTCGCCGACCAGGTCGGCCCCGGCCGGTTCCGGTACGCCACCCGGGCGGGCGAGGTCCCCGTCGAGGTCGACAAGGACGCGGACGGCGTGCTGCGCGCCACCCTGACCAGCGTCGAACCGCACACCGAGGAGGTGTCCGCGGCGGACGTCAGCGAGGCGCTCGGGCTGCTCGGCTGGTCCCCCGCGGACCTCGACCCCGCGCTGCCCCCGCGGATCGCCTACGCAGGTGCCCGGCACCTCGTGCTCGCCGTCGCCACCCGGGCCCGGCTCGCCGAGCTGGCGTACGACTTCGACGGCCTCGCCGCCTTCATGACCGCCCGCGAGCTGACCACCCTCCAACTGGCCTGGCGGGAGGGCGAGCACACCTACCACGTCCGCGACCCCTTCCCGGTCGGCGGGGTGGTCGAGGACCCGGCGACGGGCGCGGCAGCCGCGGCCCTCGGCGCGTACCTGCGGGAGTCCGGCGCCGTCACGGCACCGGCCGTACTGACGCTCCACCAGGGCGAGGACATGGGGCGCCCCGGAGTGCTGACGGTCGAACTCCGCGCCGACGACCCCCGGGTGCGGGTGTCGGGAGCGGCGGTGGCCATCGGGAACTGAAAATCGGTGGCCGAGGAGCCGCCGACCGCGCGACCCTGCTCGGATGGAACGTATGCAAGGGCGGACGGTCACGGTTCACCTCACCCATCGCGGTGACTACCTGGGCACGGTAGGGCCCTTCGAGGTGGACGAGGGCTGGTGGTCCTCGGTCGGCCCGGTCGTGCAGCACACGACCGCAGAGGTCGGCGTCCCGGTGGCGGTGAGCAGGCTGGCGGCCGCCGAGGGCGGGGACGGCGGCTCCGGCGGCCACGTCACCTACCACGCCGAGGCACTGCGGCAGCCGGCCGACCGGACACCCCGCCGGCCGGACGCCGCGGTGGCCGCCCTGCTCGGCCCGGCCGAGCGGCGGTCCGGCTGGGCGACGCCCGAGGGGCTGCGCGCCGCGCTCGACTGGGCCGAGGCCGCGCTGGCCGCCGTCGGCAGGCCCGCCGTCGGGGACGTCCGGCAGGTCCGCACCTGGAACCTCTCCGGGCTGTTCCGGTACGCCACCGGGCAGGGCGACGCCTGGTTGAAGGCCACCAACCCGGCCTTCAACGCCGCCGAGGCCGACGCCATCGCCCTGCTCGCCGGCGCCGACGTCGCCCTCGCCCCGACCGTCCTCGCCGCCGACAGCGAGCGCGGCCTGCTGCTCCTCGACCACATCCCCGGGGACGACTGCTGGGGGCCGTCCGCCGAGACCGTCGCCGACGTGGTGCCCCGCCTGGTCGCCGCACAGGCGGCGCTCGCCGCCGACGGACGGGCCGCCGGGGCCCGACTGCGCCGGCGCACCCTGTCGGACCTGGTGGCCCAGGTCGGCGCCCTGCTCGACGGGGAGGCGGGGACCGAGCTGACCCCCGCCGAACTGGCCGACGCCCGCGCCCTCGCCGACCGGCTGCCCGCACTGGTCGCGGAACTGGACGCCTGCGGCCTGCCGGACACCCTGGTGCACGGCGACCTGCACCCCGGCAACTGGCGCTCCGACGGCCGCAGCGCAGTGGTCGTCGACTACGCCGACTCCTACTACGGCCACCCGGTCTTCGACGGGCTGCGCCCGCGCGACTACGTCTCGGACGCGTGCTGGGAACAGTTCGCCGGGCTCTGGGTCGCCGCCTGGGCGGAGCACGTTCCGGGGTCCGATCCGGCGCGCGCCCTGGCACTGGCGCAGCCGCTGTACCACCTGGCCTTCGCGGTGCGGTACCAGGAGTTCCTGGACCACATCGAGATCAGTGAGCGCCCCTATCACGAGGGCGACCCGGCGCGGGAGATTCGGGCCGCGCTCGCCTGCGCCCCGGCGGCGGACGCCTCGCCGGCGGTCGACGCGGTGGCGACCGACGCCGCCCCGGTGGCCCCCTGACGGTATGGCGGGTGCCGGTGTGGGTGTGAGTGCGCGGGTGCCGGTGCCCGTTGGCCGGGCCCGGAGGGGCGGGTGCCCGTCCGGGCCCGGCAGCCGCTCAGTGCCCGGGGGCGTACGGCGGGTGCAGGGAGAGCGCCTCGACCGGGCAGAAGTCGACGGCGTCGGCGAGCTCGGGCGTCAGGGCCTCGGCCGGGGGAGCCGGGGGTCCGGCGTCGGTCGCGCGGGTCGCGTCGGTCGCGTCGGCCGTGTCGCCCGCCGCCCGGTCGGCGCCGTGCAGCGGGCGGGCGATGCCGTCCGGCCCCAGCGACACCGAGTCGGGCGCGGTGAGGACGCACATTCCCGAGCCGATGCACCGCTCCCGGTCGACCCGGAGCACCACCGGGCCACCGGGGCGGACCTCCGCGGCACTGCCGCCGGTCCCGTGCCCGGCCGTCACCAGGTCACCGTGAGGGTGTGCGGGCTGCGGGTGAGCAGGCCGCGGCGCCAGTCGATCGCGGCCGGCGGGTCGGCGAGCTGCAGCGAGGGCAGTCGGCGGGCCAGCCGGTGCAGGGCGATCTCGGTCTCCATCCGGGCCAGCCAGGCGCCGAGGCAGTGGTGCGGGCCGGCCCCGAAGGTGAGGCTGGAGGCGCTCAGCGGTTCGAACAGCCCGGCGGACAGGCCGTCGGGGAAGACCTCCGGGTCGTGGTTGGCCGCGCCGGTGTCGGCGGCCACCACGCTGCCGGCCGGGATCAGCACACCGCCGATCTCCACGTCCTCGACCGCCCGCCGCAGCAGCCCCGGGAAGACCTCCCGGTCGCCGAGGGGGACGGCGCGCAGCAGCTGTTCGGTGGCGGCGGTGGCGCTCTTCTCGTCCGCGGCGAGCTGCTGCCAGGCGTCCCGGCCGTCGCCCAGCAGGTAGACGACGGCGTTGCCGAGGGTGGTCATGGTGGTCTCGTGGCCGGCCACGACCAGGCCGATGACCAGCGAGACCAGCTGCTGCTCGGTGATGTCGCCGCTCTCGGCGGCGGCCTGGAGCAGGCTGCTGACCAGGTCGTCGCCGGGTTCGGCGCGGCGTTCGGCGATCAGCCGGGCGCCGAAGGCGCCGAACTCCTGCATCGCGGTGCGGATCTCCTCGGCCGTGAACGCGGTGGCGGAGAGCGCGTGGTCGCTCCAGTGCCCGAGGCGCTGCCCGTCGAGGTTGTCCAGGTTCATCAGCCGGCTGATCACGGCGACCGGCAGCGGCCGGGTGTACGTGGCGATGATGTCGGCGGGGGAGCCGTGGTCGATCAGCTCGTCGAGCAGGCCCTCGACGACCGAGGCGACCCAGGGCCGCCAGAGTTCGATCGCGCGCGGGGTGAACGCGCGCTGCACGGTCCGGCGCAGCCGCTGGTGGTCGACGCCGTCGATGTTGAGCATGCTCGCCGGGTCGTCGAGCAGGTTGGGGGTGACCGAAACGGGCGGGGCGCCGGGGGCGTAGAGGGTGGCGCGGCCGAGCCGCGGGTCGGTGAGCACCTGCCGCACGTCGGCGTGCCGGGTGACCAGCCAGACGGGCGTGCCGGTCGGCAGCGCGGTGGTCCGCGGCGGCGCGGGCGGCAGCTGGCGCAGGCAGTGCAGCGGGATCAGGGGTTCGGCGGTGGCGCCGGCTGCGGGTTCGGCGGCGGCCGGGGTGTGGTCGACGGACATCCGTACTCCAGACTCCTGATGATGGGCTGTGGGGCGGCCCGGCGGGGGGCGGGGGGCCGGGGGGCGGGGAGGGCACCCGGGGCGGGGTACGAGGGCTGCGGGAGCGGGGCGAGGGGCGGTGCGAGAGCGGGAACGAGCGGCTGTACGAGCGCGGAACGAGGGACTTCAGACGAGCGGAACGAGGGGCGGTGCGGGAGCGCTAGGGGGAACGGTGCGAGCGCGGTACGGGGCAGGGCATGGCCCGGTACTGACGGTATGCGTGCGACTACCGTGCCGTCAGCGACAGTTCCAGCCATCGACGGTGTCCCTGCGGCGCACCCGGCGGCACCCGGTGCCGCCGCCGCACCGACCGGCCCGCCGTGACGGACCGTCCGGTGGGCCGGATCCCAGGGCGGTTCCGCGGCCGGTCGCGGGGCTGGGCGTTACGCTTCGTGGGCAAGTGGTACAGGAGCAGGACCGGACAAGCCGGCGCAGTGCGGCGCCGGCGACGGAGGTGGAATTCGGATGGCCCAGCAGGTCAAGGCAGTCATCGCGCGTGCCAAGGGCGCGCCCGTGGAGGTGGCGACAATCGTCGTGCCCGACCCGGGGCCGGGCGAGGCGGTGGTGCGGATCCAGGCCTGCGGGGTGTGTCACACCGACCTGCACTACCGCGAGGGCGGCATCAACGACGAGTTCCCGTTCCTGCTCGGCCACGAGGCCGCGGGCGTGGTGGAGTCGGTCGGCGCGGGCGTCACCGAGGTGGCCCCCGGCGACTTCGTGGTCCTCAACTGGCGTGCGGTGTGCGGGCAGTGCCGGTCCTGTCGGCGCGGCCGCCCGCAGTACTGCTTCGACACCCACAACGCGAAGCAGAAGATGACGCTGCTGGACGGCACCGAGCTGTCCCCGGCGCTGGGCATCGGCGCCTTCGCCGAGAAGACGCTGGTCGCCGCCGGCCAGTGCACCAAGGTCGACCCGGCCGCCGAGCCCGCCGTGGCGGGCCTGCTGGGCTGCGGGGTGATGGCGGGCATCGGCGCGGCGATCAACACCGGCAACGTCGGCCGCGGCGACTCGGTCGCCGTGATCGGCTGCGGCGGCGTCGGCGGCGCGGCCGTACTGGGCTCGCGGCTGGCGGGAGCGGGGCGAATCATCGCGGTGGACATCGACGACCGCAAGCTGGAGACCGCCAAGCAGCTGGGGGCCACCCACACCGTCAACTCCCGCACCACCGACGCGGTGGAGGCGATCCGCGAGCTGACCGGCGGCCACGGCGCGGACGTGGTGGTCGAGGCGGTCGGCCGTCCGGAGACCTACCGGCAGGCGTTCTACGCCCGGGACCTCGCGGGCACGGTCGTCCTGGTGGGCGTACCGACCCCGGAGATGACCCTGGAGCTGCCGCTGCTGGACGTGTTCGGACGCGGCGGCGCGCTGAAGTCCTCCTGGTACGGGGACTGCCTGCCGTCCCGGGACTTCCCGCTGCTGATCGACCTGTACCTGCAGGGCCGGCTGGACCTCGGGGCGTTCGTCAGCGAGCGGATCGAACTCGACGGCGTGGAGCAGGCGTTCGAGCGCATGCACCACGGCGACGTGCTCCGTTCGGTGGTGATCCTGTGAGCGGCGCCCGCATCGACCGCCTGGTCACCGCCGGCACCTTCGAACTCGACGGCGGCAGCTGGGAGGTGGAGAACAACGTCTGGATCGTCGGCGACGACAGCGAGGCCGTGGTGATCGACGCGGCGCACGACGCCGACGCGATCGAGGCCGCCCTCGGCGGGCGCCGACTGCTCGCGGTCGTCTCCACCCACGCCCACAACGACCACATCGACGCCGCTCCCGCCCTCGCGGCGCGCACCGGCGCGCCGATCCTGCTGCACCCGGACGACCTCCCGCTCTGGAAGCTCACCCACCCGGACCGGCTCCCGGACGGCGAACTCGCCGACGGGCAGCGGATCGAGGTGGCCGGCATCGAGCTGACCGTGCTGCACACCCCCGGCCACGCCCCCGGCGCGGTCTGCCTGTACGCGCCCGCGCTGGGCACCGTGTTCACCGGAGACACCCTGTTCCACGGCGGCCCCGGTGCGACCGGGCGGTCGTTCTCGCACTTCCCGACGATCATCGACTCGATCCGCGACCGGCTGCTCGCACTCCCGCCCGAGACGGTCGTGCGCACCGGCCACGGCGACCCGACCACCATCGGCGCCGAGGCCCCGGCCCTGCCGGAGTGGATCGCGCGCGGGCACTGATCGACCCGGCCGTGGGCGTCGCCACCTCTCACGGC
>NZ_JBSGXP010000156.1:0-20392 GCF_053610105.1 Kitasatospora sp. NPDC054939
AGTCGGCGGGCACCACGGCGGCATCACCCGGTGCGGTCGGCCGGCCCCGGGAGGGTCGGCGGTCCGGTGGGTGGGGTCACTGCAGCCGGCCGTCCTCAGGCCGGCCCGTTCGGCGCACGGGGGTCGCGCCGAACGGGGCTCAGTGGATCCTGATCCAGATGATCTTGTGGATGGAGGGCTGGCCCGGGCTCCAGTGGCTCCACTTGCCGAGCGTCACGCTCTCCAGACGCGGGTCACTGAGATTCCGCTGGAACTGGAAGGTCACCGCATTGTTTCCCGACTCGACCCAGTTCACGCCGTAGATGGCGACGGGGGCCTCGCCGGCGTTCGCGAAGCAGAGGGTGTCGCGTCCGCTGTTGTTGTGGATTTCGAGGTAGTCGTTCTGGTTGCAGTTCGTACGGTTGATCGTAGGGCCGTTGGCCGTGGTGGGAGCGGCCAGGGCGGGCGCGGCGGTGGCGATCAGCGCGGCCGCGACGGCAGCGCCGACACCGAGGGAACGTCGCATGGACTGCATCATTTACTCTCCCTTACTACGTCATCGAACCGGTTGGTGCAGACCCTCGCTCCATTGCGGGATCCGCCTCAAACGTCGCGTACATGCCATCTCCAGACGAGTGGGTTCTCGGCCAACTTCGTACACCGATGGACCGTGCACAGAGGAGGAGACTCCCGTTCCGCCTGCACCACCCCCGCGCCGGCCGCGGCCGCCCCGGCGGGTCCCGGCACGAAAGCCCGGCGCGGGATGCACGCAACGCAACGCCCCCCCCCCGACGCATCAGAGAAGTGTCGGGTCCAGGGGACGGGAGGGGTGCCGCACGCGAAGCCACGGGACGCACAGGTGCGGAACACGTGTCGACATCCGCCCGCCGAGGGGCCGCGGAAGCCCACCGCGGAATCGACCGGTTCGAGCACACTCCACAATCGGAGGATTCGCCTCCGAATGCACCGGCACATTCACGACGATTGAGTACACATGCGAGCAATACAAGGACGGCAAGGGCGCAGACCCTGTTACGGAGTTGCTGCACAACCGTCCGGCAATTCGTTCGATAAGCGGGTTCCGAGGGCTAGCACTCCGACATGGCCTCAGATTCCCGTCCGATATGGCAGGCGAACGATGACACCGACCCCGACCGGCCCCGGGCCCGTACGTCGCCGCTCCGGCTGGCCCGCCGCGGTGTGACCTTCCTGGGTGTCAGCGTGGTCTCCGGTGCGCTGCTGGTCGGCCTCGCCCCGCCGGCGGCCGGAGCGCTCGGGCTGGCCGCCAAGGACACCGCGGAGGGCTTCGACAACATCCCGGACGACTTCAAGACCCCGCCGCTCACCCAGGCGTCCCAGATCTACGACGCCAAGGGCGGGCTGATCGCCAAGGTCTCCGAGGACGACCGCACCGTGCTCACCGCCGAGCAGATGTCCCCGTACATGCGAAGGCGCCGCAGAGCGGTTGCGTCACCGCCAACGCGGGCATGGGCTTCTTCTGCGACACCCGAACAACCCCACCGCGACCGGCTCGGCCACCGGACCTGCGACCGGCACCGCGGCACCGGGCACGGCCCCGGCCGGCCCGCAGCGCTGACCGGCGGCGGGCGGGCCGGGGGGTACCCCGGCCCGCGCGCTCGCCCGGCCTGCTCCCCCGGCCTGCTCGCTCACCCGCCAGCCCGCCTACCCGGCCTGCGGGAAGCAGCTGCGGTGCAGTTCCACGGCCGCCCGGTGGACGGACTCCCCGATCAGGTCGTTCGTCCGCAGCAGCGTCAGGACGCTCCCGCCGGCCGGCACCTCGACCGCCTCCCGGACGGCCTGGGCGGCGTACCGGCGCGCTCCCCCCTTGTCCCCCGAGATCCGTGCCCGATCGCCCGGCAGCCCGTGACCCACGGGTTTTGCGGGAAGTGGCGGTCCGCCGCGTCCAGCCGGCCGCGCGCCTGCGCGACCCGCCCCGCCGCCCGTTCCGCACGCCAGCTCCCGATCAGCGCGAACAGGATGATGCTCGCCGCCTCGGGCCGGGCCGCGTACGCCCAGAGCATCCGCAGCGCCGCGTCGAAGACCGCTGCGGCCCGCTCGGGTTGTCCGGCGTCGAGGGCGAGCTGGGCGAAGACCACCTGCTCCCGGACCGCGCCGAGGACCGCCGACAGCGCACCGTCCTGGGCCGCCGCCCCGGGGTGCGGCACCCGGCGGGACTCCCCCGGGGGCCGCCCCGCCCGGGTGCGGTCGAGTCCGGGCAGCTCGGGCGGGCCGCCCGACCGGTCCGAGGCCCAGAGCCAGGCGGGCGCCCGGTACTCCTTGTGCGCCGCGACGACCGGCCAGAAGGCGGCGGCCGGCAGCCCGTGCTGCTCGTGCGCGACCACGTCGCAGAACACGTCGTCCGCGACGATCGCCACCAGGTCGGCCACCGGGTAGGCGGTGAGCGAATCCCGCAGCACCGCACTGTCGTTCAACCGGGACACCTCGATCGCCACGTCCGTGCAGAAGCCGAAGGCCCCGGAGCGCAGCGTCCCCTGGGCGAGGCTCAGCCGGACCCGCACCCGGGACTCGACCGGCAGCCCTGCGTTCACCCGTCTCAGCTCGATCCCGAGCGTCCTGATCAACTCGGTGATCACCAGGGACTCGTCGATCTCGCCCGGCAGCACCACCAGACCGCCGTCACCCGCCGTCGGCAGCAGCCAGCGGTCGAAGTCCACGCCGGCCCGGGCCGAGGCCTGCGCCAGCAGCGAGTGCAGCAGCCGGGCCGCGGCATCGCGCAACGGGGCCCGTGGCCGGGAGCTCCAGGAGAAGATGTCGACGGCGGCGCACGGCCGCCGGGCACCCTCGGGAACGCTCTCGGACACGGGCCCCTCCCCCCTCTCGAACCGGTCGGCCGGATTCTCCCCCTCCGGCCGTCCGGTGGAACGGTGGATCGGTGGACCGGTCAGCCGAACCAGCCGAACCAGCCGCGCAAGGAGTTCCAGATGCTGCGCAGGAAGCCGCTGACGGCCACCCAGATGTCGTACGCGTGGCGGCGCAGGAAGTCGCCGAAGGACTGCGCGGAGCGCAGCTCCCACTCCAGCTCCGCGCTGCTCAGTCTCCGGAGGGGTTCGTCGACCCTCCTGCGCTGGGCGTCGGTCAGTTCTGCCATCGTGACGTGATCCTTCCCGGAGGGGAACGGGGTTACAGGAGGACCGAACGCAGGCGCTGCCAGACGTCCTGGGCCGTCGCCCGGACCTGGTGCCAGAGTTCGTACCCGAGGTCCACGACCCCGGCGATCCAGTTGAGCAGGGTGGCGGCGGAACGCAGGATCGCGGCGACCTCGGTCTGCGACTCCCGTTCCAGGAGGGTGATGATGCGCTGCTGCTGATAGGCCGTCAGTGCCATGGGCTCAGTCCTTCTCGTGAGTGCGGCGCCAGTCCGCCGCGAGTGTGCGGGCCTCCTCGGAGGTGGCCAGCTCGAACGGGTCGGCCGGGGCCAGCGGGAGCTTCCAGGCCGCCGAACCGGCCGCGGTGACCAGCGCCAGCAGCAGGTCGTGCAGCCGGAACCGGCGTTCGGCGGCGTAGTGCACGATGTTCTCCGGGAGGAGGTCCGGCACCAGGTCCGACAGCTTCGCGACGATGTCCGCGCCGCGCCGCCGGATACTCTCCTCCTCCAACCGCCGTGCGCTGTCGGCTCCGACGACGCCGCGCAGCTCCTCGTCCGCCTTTCCGGTGCCCGCCAGCTTCATCAGGCCGCGCAGGAGGCCCCGGCCCCGCGGGTCGGGGGTCTCGGATCCGTGCTTGCTCATCGAGTGCTCCTTCTCTGGTGCGGGGTGCGGGGTGCGGTGGCTCGGGTACGGGGTGCGGCGCGGCCCGGGTGTGGGTGGGCCGGTCAGGAGGGCGGGAGCGCGCGCCCGCGCAGCCGCGCCGCGGTGTGCAGGCAGCGCGCCAGCGCGTCCAGGCCGTAGCCGCGCACGGGTGCGTAGGGCACCACGGCTCCGCGGCGGAGCGTGGGGGCGTACGGGGCGAGCTTGCCGAGGACGTTGTCGCACTGCTGGGAGAGGGCGGTCCGCTGGCCCGGCGACGGCCGGTTCCCGGCGGTGTCCCAGTCGTGCGGGCCGATGGTGTCGGCGCGGGTCAGTGCGACGGTCATCGGGAGTTGCGCGGGCAGCTCGCCGAGGGCGATCAGGGCCTCCTGGTCCGGCCGGAACACCCGGGGGTGCGACTGGACCACCCAGACCACGTGGTCGACCTCCGGCAGCAGGTCGCCGTACAGGCGGCGGTAGCGCTCCTCGGTCTCCCGGCTCTCGGCGAAGCCGGGGGTGTCGACCACCTCCAGGGGCAGGTCGGGTCCGCCGTCCGGGTCTGGGAGCCGGACCCGGACCCGATGCAGCTCCAGGGTGACGGCGCTGGTGTCCCTGCACCTGTGACCCGGGGCGGCGGCGGGGAGCCGGACCGGGCGGCCCTCAGCGCGTGAGCAGGGCGGCGACCAGGGTGCGGGCGTAGGCGGGGGCGAGGCCGTCGGGGCGGAAGAGGATGCGGTACATCATCGGGGCCACGACCGCGTCGAGCACCGCTTCGGTGTCCGGGGCGCTCTCGCCGCGGTCGGCGGCACGGGTGCGGATGGCGTCGACCTGGTCGGCGGCGTAGGCGGAGCAGCGGCCCGCGTTGCCGCCGTCGGGGTCGCCTAGCAGGGCGTCGCGGATGTAGGCGCGGCCGGGGGGCGAGTTCATCTCGTCGAGGAACTGCTCGGCCCAGGCGGTCAGGTCGGCCGCGAGGCCGCCCAGGTCCTCCGGCGGCGCCTCCGGGCGCAGCCGCTCCACCGCCACGTCGGACAGCAGCTCGTGTACGTCGCCCCAGCGGCGGTAGATCGTCGAGGGGGTGACCCCGGCGCGGGTCGCGATCACCGGGACGGTCAGGTTGTCGCGGCCCGCCTCGGCGACGAGTTCGCGGACGGCGTCGTGGACGGCCTGCTGGACGCGGGCGCTGCGCCCTCCGGGTCGGACAGGGGGTTTGCGGCTCACTGCGCCACCTTAGAGCAGTTCCGGGGCCGTCCGCGGAGGGCGCCGGCCGGGGCCGCTCACCCGGCGGCGGGTTCCGCGGCGACCTGCGCGGCCCGTTCGTGGGCCCGTCCGGCCCGCAGCAGCAGGTCCTCGCGCCCGGGGGCCGCCAGGAGTTGCAGGCCGACGGGCAGGCCGTCGCCGTCGGTGCCCGCGGGCACCGACAGGGCGGGGGCCCCGGTGATGTTGGCGGGCGCGGCGAGGCGTACGTAGGCGTCCGCGAGGCCCTCCTCGGTGCCGTCGGGCCAGCTGAACGCGGACCGGCCGACCCGGGCGGCGGCGATCGGGACGGTGGGCGCCGCGATCACGTCGACCGTCCGCCACAGGCCGGCCCAGGCGGTGCGCATCAGTGCGCGGGCGCGCCGGGCCCGCAGGTGGTCGGTGGCGGGCAGCAGGGTGCCGGCTTCGAGGAGCACCCGCACGTCGTCGCCGTACAGCTCGGGGGTCGCCCGCAGGGTGGCCTCGTGGTAGGCGGTGGCCTCGGGAACCATCAGGCCCCAGTGGACGGCCCGGAGGTAGCGGGCGAGCGGGATCTCGACGTCGACCGCGGTCGCGCCGAGGGACTCCAGCCGGGCCACCGCGGCGCGGACGACGGCCTCGGTGCCGGGGTCGACGCGTTCGAAGTAGTGGTTGACGGGGACGCCGATCCGCAGGCCGGTCAGGTCGGCGGCCGGGCCCGTCCCGTCCTCCTGGGCAGCGGCGGGCGGTGCGGTGCCGGTCAGGGCGGCGAGGGCGAGGGCGGCGTCCTCGACGGTACGGGTGAGCGTGCCGAGGTGGTCGAGCGACCAGGAGAGCGGGGTGACGCCGCGGCGGGGCAGCAGGTCGTAGGTCGGCTTGAGGCCGACGACGCCGTTGAGGGCGGCGGGGACCCTGATCGAGCCGCCGGTGTCGGTGCCGAGGGCGAGGAGCGCCGAGCCCGCGGCGACCGCGACGGCCGATCCGCCGCTGGAGCCGCCGGCGATCCGCCCGCGGTCGCGGGCGTTGCGGGTCTGCGGGGTGACCAGCCCGTAGGCGAACTCGTGGGTGTGGGTCTTGCCGACCAGGACGGCCCCGGCCTCGCGGAGCCGTTCGACGATCGCCGCGTCGGCGGCCGCCCGGTGTCCGGCGCGGACCCGGGAGCCGGCGCCGGTGGCGGTGCCGGCCACGTCGATGACGTCCTTCACCGCGACGGGCACGCCGTGCAGGGGCCCGCGCAGACGGCCGGCGGCGGCTTCGCGCTCGGCCTCCCGGGCTGCGCGGCGAGCACTCCCGGCGGTGACGGCGGCGTAGGCGTTGAGCCGGGGCTCGGTCCGTTCGATCCGTTCGAGGACGGCGTCGAGCAGGTCGACGGGAGAGACCTGACGGGTGCGCACGGCGTCCGCGGCGGCGGCGAGGGTGAGGTCGGCCAGGTCGGGCGAGTCGGGCGGGGTCGGCAGGTGGGGTGGGGTGGGCGGGTCAGGCAGTGCCATGGGTGTCCTCCGGTCGGTGCGGGGCGTCGGCGATCGGGGCGTCGGAGGCGGGCGGGGCGTCCTCGGTGACCGGGCCGTCCGCGGCGGGCGGGGTCGGGCCGAGGTCGAGTTCGCGCAGGACGGCGACGACGCGGTGGATGTGCTCGGCCGTGGCCGCGACGAGCGCGTGCCGTTCGGCGTCGAGCGGCAGGCCGGCGCGGGCGGCCCAGCGCGCTGCTTCCTCGGGTGTCAGGTCCGCTCCGGGCAAGGGGTCCTCCTCGCGGGACGCTCGGCGGTGCGGAGGTCCAGGGGTGCCTGGTCCGCGCCGCGAGACGCCCTCAACTAAAAGCTATGTCTTTGCTTTAGCGACTGTAAGGACCTAGGCTCCAGTAACGCAAATGCTTAGCTTTTACGGCCGCCCCCAGGAGCCCCGCCATGACCGCCGAACCGCAGCCCACGCCGGCCCCGGCCGCCCCGACCCCGACCCCGACCCCGGCCGCCACGAACCCGAGTTGGACCGTCGGCGAGCTCACCGTCCACCGCATCGACGAGATCCCGCTGCCGCCGCAGACCGGCCCGTGGCTGCTGCCGGACGCCACCCCGGAGGTCGTCGGCGCGCACCCGTGGCTGCGGCCGGACTTCGCGGACCGCCAGGGCGTCCTGCGCCTCGACAGCCACAGCTTCGCGGTCGTCGTCGACGGCCTGCGCGTCGTGGTGGACACCGGCATCGGCAACGCCAAGACCCGGACCAATCCGGCCTGGCACAACCTGGACACCGACTACCTCGACCGGCTGACCGCGGCCGGCTTCCCGCCCGAGACCGTCGACCTGGTCGTCCTCACCCACCTGCACACCGACCATGTCGGCTGGAACACCCGCCCGGACGGCGCCGGCGGTTGGACGCCCACCTTCCCCCGCGCCCGCTACCTGGTCTCGCGCACCGAGCGCGCGTTCTGGGCCGGCCAGGACATGGACGAGCCCCGCCGCCTGATGTTCCGTGACTCCGTCCTGCCGGTCGAGGACGCCGGGCTGCTCGACCCGGTCAACGTCCCGGCCGGGGGGCTCTCCGTCACCCCCGGTCTCACCCTGCTCCCCACCCCGGGGCACACGCCCGGCCACCTCGCCGTCCGGCTGGGCAGCGGGGGCGCCTCCGCGCTGGTCACCGGCGACTGCATCCACCACCCCGTACAGCTCGCCCGGCCCGCCGTCGACAGCTGCGTCGACATCGACCCGGCGCTCGCCCGGGCCACCCGCCGGGCGCTGCTCGCCTCGCTCGCGGGCACCGACACGCTGCTGCTGGGCACGCACTTCCCGCCGCCCACGGCCGGCCGGGTGGTCGCCGAGGACGGCGCCTACCGCCTGCTGCCGGCCCCGGCGGCGGGCGACTGAGGAGCCGGCGATGCCGCTGGGCCCGGTCGAGCCGACCCGGCCGTGAGCCCCGCCCGGGACGCCCCCGAACGGCGGGCCCTGGGCTCACCGGGCCCTAAGCTCACCGGAGTCGGCCGCGCCCGACCACCGCGGTCGCCGGGGTCAGCCGCGCCGAACCGCGGCGGTCGCCGGGATCCGCGGCGCGGACGCCCGCCGGTCCTCGGCGTCGAACGCCACCAGGGTGCGGGCGGCGGGCCCGAGCGCCCGTTCCAGCGCCTGTGGGGCTCCGTCGTCCAACCCTCCCACCGCCTCCGCGAGTTCCTCCACCACGTCCCGGGTGATCTCCTCCGCCACCGCGTCCGCGGGAGTCCGGGGCCCCAGCTTGCTCACCGCGGCCGCCGCGCGGGCGGGAGTGAGCAGGGCGGTCGCCTCGGCCACGAGCCAGGCGGGGACCCCGGCGGCACCCTGCGGCGGCGGCAGGTACGGGCGCGCGCCGTCGTAGCGCGCGTCCTCCGCGAAGCCCTGCTGCTTGACCTTCACGACGGGACGCCGGCCGGACTTCCGCTCGCACCAGCCACCGGCGGGCTTGAGGACGTAGCCCTCCGCGAGGTTGTCGGCGAGTGCGGGCAGCCCGAACAGGGCCGGGACGGCCGTCGGGAACGCCGCGGGCAGCTCCTGGAGGCGGTTCAGCGGGCCGTGGCCGAGCCGGGGGACGCAGCCGAGCCCGGCGGTGACGGCGGCCTCCCGCACCACGCGGTCGGCGAGCCAGTACCGCCCCTCCGAGGTCGCCACCGCGGCGTCGAAGAGCAGCCAGACCAGCCCGGGAGCGTACCCGACCCCGGTCTGCACGGGTTCCGTGCCGGCGACGGCGGGGACGTCGGGGTGCGGGTAGTGGCCGCCCGCCAGTTCCCCGTACACCGTCACGACCGCGTCCGCGTCGCGCCATCCGCCCTGCTCGCGCCACCCGCCCTGCTCGCGCACCGTCGCGGCGAAGCGGGCCGCCGCCACCGACAGCGCCGGCCAGATCCGGCTCACGCCGAAGAAGCCGTCCAGTTCGTGGTCGGCCAGCAGTTCGCGCCGTTTGGCGGGACGGACCGCGCCGGTGCCGTCGCACACCACCGCGAAGTGCGCCCCGTGCACCTTCTCGGCCGCCGTCCACTCCGAGCCCGCGGCGATCGCGGACCGCTCCCTCGCGGGAACCTTGGGGTACGGGCGCAGCGCGGGGCCCTCGAAGTCGGTGTCGGACACACCGGCGATGATCCCCGCGCACCGGCCCGCGGTGCAACGGGATTCGGCGCACCGGGCCTTCCGCCGGCCGCCGCCCGCCGCGGTCAGGCGTCGGGGGCGGGGTGCCAGTCGACCAGGAGGATGGTCGCGTCGTCGCGCAGGCGGTTGCCCTGGTGGGTGAGGATCTTGCGCATCAGCCGGCGCAGCGCCTCGGGCGCGGGCAGGCCGTCGGCCATCGCGCGGACCACGGTGTCGACCAGCTGCCGGTCGCCGAAGAGCCGACCCTCGCGGTCGCGGGCCTCGGTGACGCCGTCGGAGTGCAGCAGGACGCGGTCGCCCGGTTCCAGCTGCGCGGTGTGCACGAGCGGGCGGGTCCGGTGGACGCCCAGGGGCAGGCCGAGCGGCAGGTGCGCCTGGCGTTCCAGTGCGCCCGCCACCACCCGGCGCTGCCGGATCAGCAGCGGCGGCGGGTGGCCGCAGTTGATCCACGACAGCTCCCCGGTGACCGTGTCGAGGTTGGCGATCACACAGGTGAGCAGGCGGTCCGGGATCCACTCGCCCAGCGCGGCGTCGATCGCGTCGGCGATGTCGGGGAGGCCGCCGCCGTCCCGGCGGGTGGAGCGGCAGGCGGCCACCGCGACCGCGCTGCAGCCGCCGGAGGCGAGGTCGTGGCCCATCGCGTCGACCAGCGTCACGTGGAGGCGGGAGCCCGTGAGGTTGTGGTCGAAGGCGTCGCCACCGACCTCGTACGCGGGCTCCAGCACCGCGCTGGAGGTGACCCGGTCGGTGCCGATGGTGCGCGGCGGCAGGAACGCCCACAGCAGTTCGGCCTGCAGGCTCATCGCGCGGCGGCGCATGGTGCGGATCAGGACGTCGCTGAACGGCGCCTTGACGGCCACCACCAGGGCGGCGGCGGAGGCCAGCACCCGGCAGCGGGCGATCCGGGCGTCGTCCAGGAGGGGTGCGGCGATCCGCAGCACGCCGATCCGGCCGATGCCGTCGACCAGCGGGATCCAGCCCACCTGCTCGGTGCCGGTGCCGTTGCCGGGGCCGTCGGGCAGCCCGGAGACCTGGACGGTCTCGGTGCGGTAGGCGTGGCCGGCGAGCGATCCGTCGATGTCGAGGACCGCGGTGTCGGCCGGTAGCGGCGGCGGACGGGGCCCGGCCGGCGGCGATCCGGCCCGCGGCGGGCCGATCGGCGGCTCGTGCAGCGGCGGCTCGGGAAGGGCGACGAGCTGCTCCTGCTGCACGTCGGCCAGGTAGATCCAGGTGTGGGTGAGGCCCAGCCGCCGGCCGGCCGTCCACAGCAGCGCCGGCACGTCGTGCGGTCCCGCGCGGTGCGAATCCTCCAGCAGCCCGGTCAGGACCGACCCGAGCAGGCCGTCGTCCTCGGGGTGCACGACCTCGGGGTGCACGACGCCACCTCCTCCCTCAGACCTCCTCGTCCATGCCGATCGCCTCGTCCAGGGTGCGACGGGTGTCGCGGTCGGCGCCGTCCCGCTGCTCCAGCAGGGCGGTCGCGATGGCGTCGAGCTTGCGCTGCACGGCGTGCTCGGCCCGCCGCTCGGCGTTCTTGAGCAGCGCGAGCAGCAGCAGGGTGACCGCCGTCATCGCGTCGCCCGCGGCGAGCTGCCAGCTCAGCGGGGCGCCCAGCAGGTGCACGACGACGTTGGCGAGCACCAGCAGGACGCAGCAGACGTAGAAGAGCCGGGACGCGGTGAGGTTCGACGCGGTCTCCGCCAGGCGCTCGAACCACGTGCGGTCGTGTCCGGCGCGAACGGCGGGGTGCTCGATGCGCACGGCGGGCTCCGTCGGTCGGGGTCGGGCCGGTCGCCCGGCGCACTACCACCGGTACCAGCGGGTCCGTCGCACCCCGCCCGTACCGCGGGAGGCGAAGCCGACCAGCCAGACGACGAGCAGCCCCAGGGCCACCCACCAGAGGGCCTCCACGGCGAAGCCCGCGCCGAACAGCACCAGGATCAGCACCAGGAGCAGCGCCATCACGACCATCGGACTCAACTCCTCGTGGCACGCCCTGCGGTTCCGGCCCGGGGCCCGGGGGCGTGCCGTCGAAACGGTTCACCCCGCGTCTGACCGCGAGCGGCGTTCCGAAACCGGGTCCGGCGGGGCGGGTGGCCGGACCGGGCTCGGCGCACCGCCGTCCGCCCGTCCGCGCGGGCCGCCCGGCGCGCCCGTTGACAGCCCCCCGACAAGGGAGGACACGGACGTTCAACTTCAAATCATCGATTGGGCAACACGACTGACGCAGCGTCGGCGAGTCGCTACGGTGGCGCTTTGCCATCGATCAGTTCACCCGCATGGGAGCACCTATGTCCCGAAGCCGCAAGCTCCACCGCCTCGGCAACCCCGACACCGACGAGCGCCGCGCCCAGCGCATGCTGTTCCGCCACCTGCGCGACGACACCAACGCCAACCGCGGCCGGATGGCGAAGCGGGTCCGCGAACTCCAGCTGCTGCTGGCGATGGACCCGGTCGAGTTCGAGCGGCTGATCGCCCGCCTGATGGAGGCGATGGGCATGAAGGTGGCGCTGACGGCCCGGTCCCGGGACGGCGGGGTGGACGTGCGGGGCATCGACACCGACCCGTTCCGCGGCGGCAACGTGATCGTGCAGGTCAAGCGCTACCGGGACACCGTGACTCCGTCGGCCGTCCGGGACCTGTACGGCACGCTGCAGGACGACCGGGCCGCCACCAAGGCCGTCCTGGTCACGACCAGCCGCTTCGGCCCGAGCTCCCACCAGTTCGTCGCGGGCAAGCCGATCACGCTGATCAACGGCGCCGAGCTGGTCGGGCTGCTCAAGCACCACGGCTTCCACGAGGTGTTCGCCGACGCCCGGCACGCCGCCGCCGGCGCCGCGGACCCCGACGGCGGCGCGGCCGGGATCGACGTCGCCGCCGAACCCGCGCGGCTGCTGCTGCACTGGACCGGCGAGGACGAGTACGACATCGCCGCGCTGGTGTGCCGGGGCAACCGGGCGCTGTCGGACGAGCACCTGGTCTTCTACAACAACGGCTCGACGCCCGACGGCTCGGTGCGGCTGGTCACCGGGTACGGCGACGCCAACGCCTGTCTGATGGTCGACTTCGACGCCCTGCCCGCCGACGCCGACCGGCTGGTGATCGTCGCCGCGGCCGACACCGAGAACCACCCGGCGGCCACCATGGCCGGGTTCGCCGGCCCGGCGCTGATCCTGGAGGCCGGCGAGGACGTCCCCGCGGCCGTGGCGCACATGGCGGACGGCGCGGAGACCAACACCGCGATGCGGCTGGGCCGGTTCGACCGCGACGCCGAGGGCAACTGGGACTTCACCCCCGCCCTCGCCGGGTACCCGGGCGGGCTGCACCAGGCGGTGGTCTCGTACGGCCTGGAGGTCGCGGAGGCGTAGCCGGTCCCCGCGCGGCGGCAGGACGCCACGGCGGCGGGCGGGGTCCGCGGCGGCCGGGGCGGCCGGGGTTCGGGGCGGAGACGCGGGACGGCGGAGCGGGCGTCCGGGCGGCGGTTGCCCGGGCCCCGGCGCTCCAGTACCGTACCGCCCGCTGTCCGGAATTGGTCTGGACAAGAGGTGAGGTGCCGCGTGACCCCTGCCGACGACCGCCCCATCCGCTGGGGCATTCTGGCGACCGGCGGGATCGCGGCGGCCTTCACCGCGGACCTGCGGCACACCCCCGGCGCGGTGGTCGCGGCCGTGGCCTCCCGCGAGGAGGCGACGGCACGCGCCTTCGCCGCGCGGCACGGCATCCCCCGGGCCCACGGCTCCTGGCAGGCGCTGGCCGAGGACCCGGAGGTCGACGTGGTCTACGTCGCCACCCCGCACGGCCACCACCACCCGGCCGTCGCGCTGCTGCTGGAACACGGCCGCCCGGTGCTCTGCGAGAAGCCCCTCACCGTCAACGCGCCCCTGGCCCGGGAGCTGGTCGCCCTCGCCCGCGAGCGCGGCACCTTCCTGATGGAGGCCATGTGGACGCTCGTCCACCCGGCCGTCCGCAGGGCCGCCGAACTCCTCGCCGACGGCGCGGTCGGCGAGGTCCTCTCCCTGCACGCCGAACTCGGCTGGCGCGCCGAGGTCGGGCCCGGGCACCGGCTCCGGGACCCGGCCGCGGGCGGCGGCGCCCTGCTCGACGCCGGGGTGTACCTCGTCGCACTGGCGCACCTCCTGCTCGGCCCGCCCGAGCGGATCGACGCCCGGGCCCGGCTGACCCCCGAGGGCGTGGACGAGCACACCGGCATCCTCCTGGCCCACCCCGGCGGCGCCCACGCGCACCTGACCTGTTCGTTCGGTGCGACCCTCGGCCAGCACGCCGTCGTCCACGGCACCCGCGGTCGGATCGAGATCCCGGCGGACCTCTACAACCCGCCGGGGATCGTGCTCCACCGCGAGGGCGCCGAGCCGCAGCACGTCCCGGCCCCGCTCGTCGCCGGCCACGGCTACGGCCCGGAGGCCGCCGAGGTGATGCGCTGCCTGCGGGCCGGTGCAACCGAATCGCCGCTGGTCCCGCTCGACGGCACGCTCGCCGTCCTCGACACCATGGACGCCGTACGCCACCGGATCGGGCTCCGCCTCCCCCACGACGCCCCCGGCTGAGCCCCGCGGCCGGGGCCGTGCCGGAGCCGTCCGGGGTGTGTCCGAGGGCCGGTCGGCGGGATCGGCGGTGTGCAGCGGGGGCGGCGGGGAAAGCAGGGCAGTATGGCTCTTCTCCCAGCGTCCCTGACGGCCGCGGTCCGCCGCGGCTCCCGAGACCCCTTCGTCGTCCAGACGATCCGGGCGACCGTGGCCGCCACGCTGTCCTACGTCGTGGCGACGCAGCTGAGCAGTGAGCCCGCCCCGCTGACGGCGCCTCTCACCGCGCTGCTGGTCGTCCAGGTGACCGTCTACTCGACGCTGACGACCAGCATCCGCCGGGTCAACTCGGTGGTGGTGGGGGTACTGATCGCCGTCGGCTTCAGCGCCGTGGTGGGGCTTTCCTGGTGGAGCCTCGGCCTGATCATCCTGGCCTCGCTGACGGTCGGCCGGTTCGTGCGGGTGGACGAGTTCGTCCAGGAGGTGGCGATCAGCGCGATGCTGATCCTGGGCGTGAGCCAGCTGACCTCGCAGGCCTGGGACCGCGTCCTGGAGACCCTGATCGGCGCGGTGGTCGGCCTCGCGTTCAACGTGGTGTTCGCCCCGCCGGTGTGGGTGGACACCGCCGGCGAGTCGATCGAGGACCTGGCCCGCCGGGCCCGCAAGCTGCTGCTGGGCATCGCCGAGGAACTGAGCCGGGCCGTCCCGGTGGAGCGCGCCGCCGAGAAACTGCACGAGGCCCGCGCCCTCGACCAGGCGATCGCCGACGTCGACGCCGCCCTGCGGCAGGCCGAGGACAGCCTGCGGCTCAACCCCCGGATCACCGAGGGCCTGCTCTCCCGGCTGGTGCTGCGCACCGGCCTGGACACCCTGGAGATCTGCGTCGTGGTGATCCGGGTCCTCGCCCGCTCGCTGACCGACCTGGCCAAGCGCCGGGCGCCGGGCCAGCGGCTGTTCCCCACCGAGGTGGCGGTCGCCCTGGAGGAACTGCTGGCCCACCTCGGCGGCGCCCTGGTCAGCTTCGCCGTGCTGGTCACCACGCAGGTGAGCCGCAACGCCGAGGAGGCCGAGCAGCGGCTCACCGCCGAGCTGTCCGCCGCCTGGGCCAGCCGGGAGAACGTCGCCCACCTGCTGCTCAAGGAGGTCCAGGAGGACCCGCACGCCTGGCAGCTGCACGGTGCCCTGCTGGCCGAGATCGACCGGATCCTCGACGAACTGGACCTCGACCACCGCGGACGGCGGCTGATGGAGGAGCTGGACCGGGCCTCGGTGGCAAGCCGCGAGCGGTTCTCCCGCTTCCCGAGGCTGCGCCGCTTCGCCCGCGGCGAGCGCCTGCGCCCGTCCCGGCTGCGGCGCAGGCGGCGGGAGGCGCGCAGCCGGACCGCCTGAGGCAGCGGACGCCGGGCCCTGCCGGGCACCCGTGGCACCCGGGCGGGCCTCAGGACGGTTTCTCGTCGTCGGGCCAGGTCCGGGTGTCGCGGGGGCGGACGTACGGCTCGTCCTCGACCGGGTGGCCACCGGCGACGGCGCGTTCGCGGGAGAGCTCGGCGTCGAACTCCAGGCCGAGCAGGATGGCGAGGTTGGACACCCAGAGCCACACCAGGAAGATGACGACCCCGGCCAGGGTGCCGTAGATCTTGTTGTAGGAGCCGAAGTTCGCGGTGTACAGCGCGAAGCCGGCCGAGGCGGCCAGCCAGATCGCGACCGCCAGCAGGCTGCCCGGGGAGACCCAGCGGAAGCCGCGTCCGCGCACGTTCGGCGCCGCCCAGTACAGCAGGGAGACCATCAGGGCCACGAGGAGCAGCAGCACCGGCCACTTCGCGTAGGACCACACCGTCAGCCCGGTGCTGCCGACCCCGAGGGCCCGGCCGACCCGGTCGGCGAGCGGGCCGGTGAACACCACGATCACCGCGCTCACCGACAGCAGCGCCATCAGCAGCAGGGTCAGCCCGAGGCGCAGCGGGGTGGTCTTCCACACCGGCCGTCCCTCCCGGATGTCGTAGACCGCGTTGGAGGAGCGGATGAAGGCGGCGACGTACCCGGAGGCCGACCACAGGGCGGCCGCCAGACCGACGATCATCAGGACGGTGCTGGTGCCACCGCTGTTCTGCAGCTGCTGGACGGCGCTGCGCAGGATGTCCCGGGCGGCGCCGGGGGCGAGCTTGTCCACGTTGCCCAGGAGGGCGTCGGTCGCGGCGGTGCCGATCACGCCGAGCACGGAGACCAGCACGAGGAGGGCGGGGAAGATCGCCAGTACGCCGTAGTAGGTCAGCGCGGCGGCACGGTCCGGCAGCTCGTCCTCCAGGAACTCCTTGCCGGTGCGGCGCAGCACCGCCGTCCACGAGCGGCGGGGCAGTTCGCTCGGGCGGTCCGGTTCGGCCTCCTCGACGCGTCGGCTGGGCCCGGGTTCGGCGTCGGGTTCGGGTTCGATGTCGGGTTCGGGTTCGGACGCGTGGCCCCGGGAGGGGCCGGAGAAGGGTGCCGAAGCGGCGTCCGGTGCGGGGTTCCGCGCGGCTGCGACGGCGTTCTCGGCGACCTTCTCGGCGGCCCGCTCGGCGTCGCCGGCCTGGTGGGTACCTCGGAAGGGGGGTGGCATGCCGCCCCGTGTACCCCGGTCCCCCGGGTCCAATCGGCCTCGGCGGGTCCGACCGCGGCCCCGGTCCTGAGCCGGGACCCCCGGGGGGGCCGGTCCGGCCGTCGCTGCCCGCGCCGGTCCCGCCCGATCGGGGTAGACAGGGGGTGCGGCCGTGCCGGTCCGTGCGCCGTCCGGCGGCGGGGCGGGGCCGCGTCCGGAGGGGGTGGACGAACAGGGAGGCAGTCGATGCGATTCATGATGCTGGTCAAGGCCACCGCCGACTCCGAGGCGGGCACCATGCCCGGCCCGGAGGTCTTCGAGGCGATGAACCGGTACAACGACGAGCTGATCAAGGCCGGAGTGCTGCTCGCGGCCGACGGTCTGCATCCGACCTCGGAGGGCTTCCGGGTGACCTTCGGAACCGGCGGGGATACCTCCGTCGCCGACGGCCCGTTCACCGGGACGGAGGAACTGCTCGCCGGCTACTGGCTGATCGACGTGCCGTCCAAGGAGGACGCGGTGGCCTGGGCCAGGAAGGTGCCGTTCGAACCGGGCGACACCCTGGAGGTCCGCCGGGTCTTCGAGGTCGAGGAGTTCCCCGAGGACGTCCTGCCGGCCGAGGTGGCCGCCCGCGAGCAGGAGTGGCGGGCCGCCAACCAGCAGCGCCCGATCCAGGGCTGACCCCGTCGGCACCGGGGACCGGCGGGAACGGGAGACGACCCTACGACCCGCCACCGACGCCGCCGCCCGCTGTGATCCGCTTCACGGGAACTCCGCGGCGCGGACGGCCAGTACAGGGCATGAACAGTTCCTCCGCACCCCGCCGCCGCAGCGTCCTGCGGTCCCTGGCCGTCGGCGTCGCCCTGGTGGTCGCCGCGGCGCCCGCCGCCGAGGCCGCCGCGTCGGGCGCCGCCGACCCCGGGCCGGAGGCGGTCGCCCTGACGATCGTCCACATCGGCCGGAACGGCGCTCCGACCGACACGTACGAGACCCGGGTCGCCGGGGTGTCCGGTCCCGGCGCCGAACAGAACGTCAGCCCGTACGACGCCTCGGGGACCACCACCGTGCGGCTCCCCCGCGGCCGGTACCTGCTGGACAGCCAGGTGTACGGCTCGGACGCCATGGACTGGCTGGTGCAGCCGCGCCTGGACCTCACCCGGGACACCACGGTCACCGTCGACGCCCGCACCACCGTCCCCGTGGACGTCCGACCGCCGGACGGCGCCGCGGAGTTCCTGCACAGCGCGATGTTCGTCGAGGTCGCGCACGGCGGCGCCACCCGGCAGGCGTACCTGCTGTCCAACCGGCCCGGCCTGCGTACCGCCCACCTCGGGCCGGACGCCGAGGCGGGCTCGGTGCGGCAGTGGTACGACGGGTACTGGACGGCCGGGGCGGTGAGCTACGGGCTCGGCTACACCTTCTCGGGCCGGCGCGCGCTCACCGGTCTCACCCGGCACCCCGCCGCCCGGGACCTGGCGGCGCTCCAGGTGCGGGCGGCGGCCCGGTCCGGTGCCGGGGGCAGCGCGGAGGTCGACGTGACGGCGGCCCCCGGGCCGACGCTCGGCATCATCCGCACGGTGCCCGCCGCGGGGACCGCCACCTTCCTGGTCACCCCCGACCGCGGCACCTGGGACGTCTCGTACGCCGCACCGACCGCGCCGGGCACCCGGCCGAACCGCTACAGCGTGTCCGGTGCGGCCCTGCGCGCCGGCACCACCACCGTGCACACCTTCGACAACGCCGTCCTGGGCCCCCACCTGGCCGGCCCGGACGGCGCGACCCGGGACGGGACCCGGCTGGCCGTGGACCTCCCGCTGCTCGCCGACGGCGACGGGCACCGGCCCTCGCTGCCGCCCTTCGACAGCGCCACCACCACCCTGCACCGCAACGGCGCCCCGCTCGGTACCGCGACCGGCGCGCCGGGGCGGGCCGAGTTCACCGTGCCGCCGGGGCGCGCGGCCTATCGGCTGACCAGCACGGTCGAGCGCGGCGGCGCCCCCGGCACCGCGACCCGGGTGAGCGCCTCGTGGACCTTCCACTCGCAGGCCGCCGGCGGTCCGGCGCGGCTGCCGCTCAGCGTGGTGCGGTTCTCGCCGGCGCTGGACCTGGACGGCACCGTCGCCGCGGGCGCCCCGCTGCGGGTCCCGGTCACCGTCCTCGGCGCGGGCTCGGACGGCCGGACCCGCTCGCTGACCGTCGCGGTCTCCTTCGACGGCGGGGCGGCGTGGAGCCCGCTCCCGGTGGAGCGGGGCGCGGTGACGGTCCGTCACCCTAGGTCCGCCGGCGGGGTCTCACTGCGCGCCGAGCTGACCGACACCGACGGGAACACGCTGGCCCAGACGATCGTCGACGCCTACCGCACCCGGTAGCCGCCCCCGTCGTGGGCCCGCCCCGGACCGGGCGTCGGGAGCGGGCCCGCGACGGACCGTCAGTCGCCGCTGCGGAACAGCGGCTCGCCGGCGTGCAGCCGACGGCACAGACGCCGGTAGCTCGGCCGGTCCAGCTTGGGCAGCCGGCCCTCCCGGGCCCGCTTGGCGCCGCCGTCGTACACCTGCGGGACGAAGATCTCCCGGGCCGCCCGCAGCTGCTCCTTCGTCGGTTCGTAGGAGTCGATCTCGACCTCCAGCTCGCCCGCGGTGTAGTCGGCGGACTTGTCGCTCAGCACCAGCGCCCGGCCGTGGACCCGACCCGCCACCTCGAAGGTGAAGTCGTTGTAGTAGCCGCAGACCAGGCCCTCGGCCCGCAGGTCGCCCGCGACGTACACCGAGCCCCAGGAGACCAGGTCGCGGACCACCAGGTCGCCGAGCACCACGAGCATGCCGATATCGGAGACGTAGTCGTCGACGAAGCCGTGCACCACGAGGTCGCCGTCCACGATCAGCGCGGTGTCGTGGTCGAGGCTCTCCGGCACGACGAGGTCGCCGGGGTGGACGGACCAGCCGTAGCCGGGGATGTCGAGGTAGTCGGCGATGTCGGTGTGCCGGCCGACCCGGTCGGCGTACGCGCCGGCGTCGGCGAGGCGGTCGAAGCGGGCCCGCCAGTCGGAGGTGGTCAGCACGGCTTGGTCTCCCGTCCGGCAGCCGCCCGCAGCGACCGGACCTCCAGCAGGTCACGGGCCTCGGTGGCGTGGTCGTCGTTCGAGCACTCGGCGATCGCGGCGAGCACGGCCTCCGGCAGCTCGGGGTTCTGCAGCATGTACCCGCAGCGGTTGCACTCCGCGGCCCAGGCGAGCAGGACGTCCTGCGGGACGGCCGGGTTCTTCGCCAGCTTGTCGAGGTGGTAGTTGTCCACGTCCGGGTCGACCGTGCGGACGAACCCGGCGAGCGCCTCCGGCGGGGCGTGCCGGTTGGCGGCGGCCGCGCGCAGGTAGTAGATCGGGCTGTCGAGCAGCGTGGCGAGCACCTGCTCGGGCGGCAGCGTCCCGACCTCCTCCTCGATCCGGTGGAAGCTCGCCCACTCCTCGTCGCCGCGGACGGTGCTCTCGCAGTAGCGCAGCCCGAAGTCGATCAGCAGGTCGGCCGGCCAGTTCGGCTGCGACATCGCGTTCCCGAGGTGGAAGTACGGGTCCAGCTCCAGCTCGTACGCCCGGCGCAGCGACTCGGGCGGGGTGGCCGGGTGGCGCAGCGCCTCGTACACCAGGTGCCGCCGTGCGTCCCGCACCTCCTGCAGCTCCCACTCCGGCAGCTGCTCCGTCGCGGCGCCGGATGCCGCCTGCTCGGCCTCGGCCGCGGCGGCCCGGGCAAGGGCGTCGACGATCCGGGCGAGCGCGGCGGGCGGGGCGAGCCGGTTCCCGAGCAGCGCGTCCATCACCAGCGGGTCGGGGTCGGCCGCCAGCTCGGTCAGCTGCTCGACCGGGGTGTACCAGTTGCCGGCCACGGCGGCCCGGACCCGTACGTCGGTGTCCTCCGCGAGCAGGGCGAGCAGCTCCGGGTCGTGGTTGCGCCACCGGACGGCGACGAGTTCCCGCACCACCGGGTCGGCGTCGCGCACCAGCGCCGGCAGCGCCTCGGCCAGCTCGGGGCGGCCCAGCCGCTGGACGGCGGTGCGGCGGACCTTCTCGTCCGGGTCGGTGAGGTCGGAGCCGCCGCTGCGGCCGAGCACGGACAGCACCCGGCGCACCCGGGGATCGGGGTCGCCCGTCAGCGCGTCCAGCTCCTCGGACCGGACCCCGACCCGGCGCGCCACGGCCAGCCGGACGTCCGCGCAGGCGTCGGCG
>NZ_JBSGXP010000157.1:0-20320 GCF_053610105.1 Kitasatospora sp. NPDC054939
CCGTCGGCCCGCGCCGCCCTATCGGCCTGCGCCGCCCCGGCCGTCCCCGCCGGTCCCGCAGCCGCAGCCGCCGCCGTGTCCGCCGCCCCCGCAGCCCCCGTGTTCACGCGGCCGACTCTACGTCAGGCCGGGCGCCCGGCCCGCCCCGAGGTGCCGCCGGGGCCGCCCGCTCCGCCAGCGCGAAGGCCCCGACGACGAACACCAGCAGACCCGTCACCACCTGCAGCGACTGCACCACGACCAGCAGCCCCGGCAGGGCCCGCCCGGCGTCGGTGACGGCGGTGGTGGTCCCGTGCGCGACGAGCTGCCAGGCGCCCCAGCCGAACAGCGAGCCGGAGGCCGTCCACGCCGCGGCCAGCGGCACTCGCAGCCCGCGCCGCGGGAACCGCCGCCACACCAGCACCAGCAGCGCCCCCGCGGCGGCGAGCGCCATCACGGCCGTCACCCCGTCCATCACGGCCACGCCCCGGTTCGACTGCGAGGTCCAGTCCGTCGGCAGGCCCGCGGTGCCGCCGCAGAGCCAGTACCCGTGCGCCGCGGCCACCCCGAGGGCGGGGACGACCGCGGCTCCGGCCAGCGCGCGCTGGACGCCGAGCGTGGCGGAGCCGGGCAGGTCGCCGATCCGGGCGTGCCGCAGCCACGGCCAGCGCTCCGGGGCGTACAGCAGGAAGCCGGCGATCAGGGCGGTGCCCTGGACGGCGAAGCCGCCGTACACCAGGGGGAAGACCCAGCCCGCCGGGGCGTCCTGGTCGGGGTCGGGGGCGGGTGGGCCGAGGACCGCCAGGCTGAGCAGGAACAGCGGGAGCGCCACCAGGATGGTCCCGAGCAGGCCGGTCCCCACCCACATCGGGAAAGCCGGCCACCCGGCCCGCACCCGCAGGCCCCACGGCCGGACGAAGGTCAGCGAGAGCAGGACGGACACCGCGTCCATCCCGACGGTCAGCAGGTTCACCAGCCGGAGGTCGTCCAGCTGTGCGGGGTCGTCCACGCCGACCGGGTGCCCGGTCAGCCAGAGCGTCTTGAGCACCAGGTAGGGCACCGTCGCGGCCACGCCCACCACCGCGATGCCGGTCCGCAGCCGTCCGGCCCGTGTCGTCCTCGTCATGCGCCCACCCTGGCGTCGGGGCCGGGCTCGGGGGATCGGCCGGGCACAGGATCCGGCTCCCCCGGCCGGGGGAGCGCTCCGGGGTGTCCTCCTCCTCGGGGAGGGGCGGCCCAGGGGGAGGCCCGCCCGCCCCGGTCGCACGGGGAAGCCGGCCCCTCGCCGTACGGGGCGGGACGCCTCGCCGTACGGGGCGGTGCGGGATGGGACGGCCCGGCCGTACGGGGAGGGGAGGGGCGGGACGCCTGGTCGTACGGGGTGGGACGGCGCCGGTGCCGGCCGTCGAGCCCCGCTCGCGGGCGCCTGCAGCGGCGGCGCGACCCCCTTGTTACCGGCGAGTCGCTTGCCTATCATCGCGGGTGTTACAGCTTCACTGTCATACCGATGCAGGGGGCAGCAGATGAACGCCACGACCGGCCCCGAGCCACCGGCCGGGCCACTCGCCGGGGTGCGGGTGGTCGAGCTCGCGGGGATCGGGCCCGGGCCGTTCGCCGGGATGCTGCTGGCGGACCTCGGCGCCGACGTGGTGCGGGTCGACCGGCCGGACCCCTCGCCGCTGGGCATCGACCCGGCGTACGACCTCACCAACCGCAACAAGCGCTCGGTGCTGGTCGACCTCAAGGCCCCCGAAGGCCCCGGCCTGGTGCTCGACCTGGTCGAGCGGGCCCACCTGCTGATCGAGGGCTACCGCCCCGGCGTCGCCGAACGCCTCGGGGTCGGCCCCGCGGCGTGCCTGGCCCGCAACCCGGCGCTGGTGTACGGGCGGATGACCGGCTGGGGCCAGCACGGCCCGCTGGCCGCCCGGGCCGGCCACGACATCGGGTACACGGCCGTGGCCGGGGTCCTCGGCATGGTCGGGCCGAGCGCCGCGGAGCCGCCCGCCGTCCCCGCCAACCTGCTCGGCGACTACGCCGGCGGCTCGCTCTACCTGGTCGTCGGGCTGCTCGCGGCGCTGCACCACGCCCGCGCCACCGGCACCGGCCAGGTCGTCGACGCCGCCATCGTGGACGGCGCCGCCCACCTCGGCTCGATGCTGTGGGGGCTGCTCGCCGCCGGGCAGTGGCAGGACCGCCGCGGCAGCAACCTGCTGGACGGCGCCGCGCCCTGCTACGCCGTGTACGCGGCCTCCGACGGCGGCCACCTCGCGGTGGGGGCGCTGGAGCCGCAGTTCTACGCCGAGTTCACCCGGCTGCTGGAGCTGGAGCCGGACGCCCCCGCCCAGTACGACACCGCCCGCTGGCCCGAACTGCGGGCGATGATCGCGGCCCGCTTCGCCACCCGGACCCGCGCCGAGTGGGAGGCGGTCTTCGCCGGCTCGGACGCCTGCGTGGAGCCGGTGCTGTCGATGCGCCAGGCCGCCGCCCATCCGCATCTGGCGGCCCGCGCCACCTACGTCGAGGAGGGCGGCATCACCCAGCCCGCCCCGGCCCCGCGCTTCTCCGCCACCCCGGGCACGCTGCGCCGCCCGCCCGCGCGGCCGGGCGCCGACACCGCCGAGATCGCCCGCGACTGGGGCCTGCCCGCCCTGGACCCGGGCCCGGCGGCCCCCTGACCCCGGCCCCGACGCAACCGTCCGCCCCGCCCGACCGCCCCACACGTCCGACCCCGACGCCCCGCCCGACCGCCCGACCCCGACGAACCCCGGACACACCCGCGAAAGGCTCCCCACCGTGACCACCGAAGCGTACGTCTACGACGCGATCCGCACCCCGCGCGGCCGCGGCAAGGCCAACGGCTCCCTCCACGGCACCAAGCCGATCGACCTGGTCGTCGGCCTGATCCACGAACTGCGTCGCCGCTTCCCCGACCTGGACCCGGCCGCGGTGGACGACATCGTGCTCGGCGTGGTCAGCCCGATCGGCGACCAGGGCTCCGACATCGCCCGGATCGCCGCGATCACGGCCGGGCTGCCCGACACCGTCGCCGGCGTCCAGGAGAACCGGTTCTGCGCGTCCGGTCTCGAAGCCGTCAACCTGGCCGCCGCCAAGGTCCGCTCGGGCTGGGAGGACCTCGTCCTGGCCGGCGGCGTCGAGTCGATGTCCCGGGTGCGGATGGGCTCCGACGGCGGCGCCTGGGCGATGGACCCGATGACCAACTACGAGGGCTGGTTCGTCCCCCAGGGCATCGGCGCCGACCTGATCGCCACCGTCGAGGGCTACCGCCGCACCGACGTGGACGCCTTCGCCGCCGAGTCCCAGGCCCGCGCCGCCAAGGCCCAGGCCGACGGCCTCTTCGACCGCTCGGTCGTCCCGGTGCGCGACCGCAACGGCCTGGTCGTGCTGGACCGCGACGAGTTCATCCGCCCCGGCACCACCGTGGAGACCCTGGCCGCCCTCAAGCCCTCCTTCGCCGGGATCGGCGAGGCCGGCGGCTTCGACGCGGTCGCCCTGCAGAAGTACCACTGGGTGGAGGCCATCGACCACGTCCACCACGCCGGCAACTCCTCCGGCATCGTGGACGGCGCCGCCCTGGTCGCCATCGGCAACCGCGAGGTCGGCGAGCGGTACGGGCTGCGCCCGCGGGCCCGGATCGTCTCCGCCGCGGTCTCCGGCTCGGAGCCCACCATCATGCTGACCGGCCCCGCCCCGGCCACCCGCAAGGCGCTCGCCAAGGCCGGGCTGACCGCCGCCGACATCGACCTGGTCGAGATCAACGAGGCCTTCGCCGCCGTCGCGCTGCGCTTCGTCCGGGAGATGGGCTTCAGCCACGACCAGGTGAACGTCAACGGCGGCGCCATCGCGCTCGGGCACCCGCTCGGCGCGACCGGCGCGATGATCCTCGGCACCCTGATCGACGAGCTGGAGCGCCGCGACCTGCGCTACGGCCTGGCCACCCTCTGCGTCGGCGGCGGCATGGGCATCGCGACCGTCGTCGAGCGCATCTGACCACCCCTCACTCCCGGAGACCCGAACCCATGAGCGACATCACCACCATCCGCTGGGAGCAGGACCAGGACGGCGTGGTCACCCTCGTCCTCGACGACCCCGGCCAGTCCGTCAACACCATGAACGAGGCGTTCACCGCCGACTTCACGGCCGTCGTCGACCGCCTGGCCGGCCTGGGCGACGAACTGCGCGGGGTGGTCGTCACCTCCGCCAAGAAGACCTTCTTCGCCGGCGGCGACCTCCGGCTGCTCTCCGCCGCCCGCCCCGAGGACGCCGCCGCGGTCTTCGACAAGTCCCTCCGGATCAAGCGCGCGCTGCGCCGGCTGGAGACCCTCGGTAAGCCGGTGGTCGCCGCGATCAACGGCAGCGCCCTCGGCGGCGGCCTGGAGCTCGCCCTCGCCTGCCACCACCGGATCGCCCTCGACGCGTCCGGCAGCCGGCTCGGCCTGCCCGAGGTCACCCTCGGGCTGCTCCCCGGCGGCGGCGGGGTGGTGCGCACGGTGCGGCTGTTCGGCCTCGCCGACGCCCTGCTGAAGTTCCTGCTGCAGGGCCGCCAGTACCGGCCCGCGCAGGCCCTGGAGCACGGGCTCGTCCACGAGCTCGCCGGCACGCCCGAGGAGCTGGCCGAGCGGGCCCGCGCCTGGATCGCGGACAACCCGGCCCCGGTCCAGCCCTGGGACGTCAAGGGGTACCGGATCCCCGGCGGCACCCCGGCCACCCCGGCGCTCGCCGCCAACCTGCCCGCCTTCCCGGCCAACCTGCGCAAGCAGCTGGCCGGCGCGCCCTACCCGGCCCCGCGCAACATCCTCGCCGCCGCCGTGGAGGGCGCCCAGGTCGACGTCGACACCGCGATGGTGATCGAGGCCCGCTACTTCACCGAGCTGGCCTGCGGGCAGACCAGCACCAACATGATCCAGGGGCTCTTCTACGACCTCCAGGCCGTCAACTCGGGCGCCGGCCGCCCCAAGGACGTCCCCAAGCGGCAGGTGCGGCGGGTCGCCGTGCTCGGCGCGGGCATGATGGGCGCCGGCATCGCGTACACCTGCGCCAGGGCCGGCATCGAGGTGCTGCTCAAGGACGTCACCGTGGAGGCCGCCGAGCGCGGCAAGGCGTACTCGGCCGGGCTGCTGGAGAAGGCGGTGGCCCGCGGCCGCAGCACCCCCGAGCAGCGCGACGCCCTGCTCGCCCGGATCACCCCGACCGCGGACGCCGCCGACCTGGCCGGCTGCGACGCCGTGATCGAGGCGGTCTTCGAGAACCCCGAGCTCAAGCACAAGGTCTTCCAGGAGGTCCAGGCCGTCGTCGCGCCCGACGCGCTGCTCTGCTCCAACACCTCCACGCTGCCGATCGGCCTGCTCGCCGAGGGCGTCGAGCGCCGCGCCGACTTCATCGGCCTGCACTTCTTCTCGCCGGTCGACAGGATGAAGCTGGTGGAGATCATCCGCGGCCCGGAGACCGGCGACGAGGCCCTCGCCCGCGCCTTCGACCTGGTCCGCCAGATCGACCGGACGCCGATCGTGGTCAACGACTCCCGGGGCTTCTTCACCTCCCGGGTGATCGGCCGCTTCATCAACGAGGGCGTCGCCATGATCGGCGAGGGCGTCGAGCCGTCCTCCGTCGAGCAGGCCGCCGCCCAGGCCGGCTACCCCGCCAAGGTGCTCTCGCTGCTGGACGAGCTGACCCTCACCCTGCCCCGCCGGATCCGCGACGAGGCCCGGCGCGCGACCGAGGAGGCCGGCGGCAGCTGGAGCGCACACCCGGGCGACGCGGTCCTGGACCGGATGGTCGACGAGTTCGGCCGCACCGGCCGCAGCGGCGGCGCCGGCTTCTACGAGTACGCCGAGGACGGCACCCGCGGCCGCCTCTGGCCGGGCCTGCGCGAGCACTTCACCCGGCCCGGCACCGAGATCCCGTTCGAGGACCTCAAGGAGCGGATGCTCTTCGCCGAGGCGCTGGACACCGTGCGCTGCCTGGAGGAGGGCGTCCTCAGCTCGGTCGCCGACGCCAACGTGGGCTCGATCCTCGGCATCGGCTTCCCCGCCTGGACCGGCGGCGTGCTGCAGTACGTCAACGGCTACCCGGGCGGCCCGGCCGGGTTCGCCGCCCGCGCCCGCGAACTGGCCGCCGCGTACGGGGAGCGGTTCGCGCCGCCCGCCCTGCTGGAGCGGGTCGCCGCCGAGGGCCGCACCTTCACCGACTGACCGGGGCGGCTCAGCCGGGCGGGGCCGCCGCCGGACCGGTGGCCCCGCCCAGCTCCTCCCGCAGCGAGCGCTGAAAGGCCGTCACCAGAGCCTGCGCGACCATCGGTTGGATGTGGTCGGTGAGCCCCTTCATCCGCTCCAGCTCGTCCGGGCCGGGGGCGCTCTCCAGGTAGGGCCCCCAGACCGTTTCGCGGAACAGCCGCTGCAGCGCGTGGGCGGTCGCCCGGCTGTGCTCCAGCACCACGGCCCGGGCCGCCAGCAGCGTCTCCAGCGGGATCGGCACGTCCAGCACCCGCACGCCCAGCGGCAGCAGCCCCGGGTCGACCCGGAACACCTCCGGGTCGGCCGTCCGCTCCAGCGCGCCCATCGCGGTCAGCCGGTCCAGCTGCTCCTCGGACAGCGCCCGCCCGGCCCGCCGCTCCAGCTGCGCGCGGGTCGCCTGCTCGGCGGCCTCCGGGGTCCAGGACGCCACCAGCGCCCGGTGGATCGCCAGGTCCAGCGGGCTGCTGCCGTGCGGCAGCCGGGCCAGGTACCGCTCGATCGCGGCCAGCGTCAGGCCCTGCCGCTGCAGCTCCTCGATCAGCTCCAGGCGCTCCAGGTGCTCCGGCCCGTACAGCCCGACCCGGCGGGGCCCCAGCTCCGGGGGCGGCAGCAGGCCCTTGGTGCCGTAGAACCGCAGGGTCCGCACGGTGATCCCGGCACGCGCCGCCAGTTCGTCCACCGTCAGCCGCTCGGCCGCCGCTCCCGCTCCCACCCGGCGCCTCCACCGCTGTCGCACCACCACTGTGACACCACCAGTGTGACAGTGCGCCTCGGGGCCGGTCCACCACGGACCGGACCCGGGCGGGAGGGGTGTCAGCGGGAGCCGGACTCCACCAGATCGGCGTGGTGGCGGCGGGTGACCTCCGGATGGGCCCGGGTGTACCCCTTCCACTCGTTCGAACCGAACTCCGCGAACAGCGGATTGGCCGGGTCCTCGGTCGCCCCGGGCGCGTGGTGGGCCAGCGGGAAGTCCAGCGGCTCGATGTGCGCGTCCAGCCGCGGGTTGTAGAAGAACGGCACCGAGAAGCGCTCGCGGGCCCCGGCCGGGCTGACCACCCGGTGGCTGGTGGCCTTCAGGTAGCCGTCGGTCGCCACCTCCAGCAGCTCGCCCAGGTTGACCACGAAGGCGCCCGCCATCGGCGGCACCTCCAGGTACGAGCCGTCCGGGCGCTCCACCTGGAGGCCGCCCACGGTGTCCTGCAGCAGCAGTGTGATGAAGCCGTAGTCCTTGTGCGAACCGACGCCCTGCCCGGCGCCGTCCGGGGCCGTCCCCGGGTAGCGGACCAGCTTGAGCCGCAGGTGCGGGTGGCCCGCGAAGGCGTAGTCGTAGAAGTCGGCGGGCGCGCCGATCGCGGTCAGCAGCTCGTGCAGCAGCCGCTCGGCGACCCCGCCGAGCCGGTCGATCCAGCCGAGCGCCGCCGTCCGCAGCTCCGGGAGCGCCGCGGGCCACTGGTTGGGCCCCTCCAGCCACCAGTACGGCGGCTCGCCCGGACCGGGCACGTGCGCGGGCAGTTCGGCGCCGATGTCCAGCTGGTCGCGCCAGTCCCGGCTGCCGCCGGTGCGCTCGTCGCCGGTACGGGTGTAACCGCGGTAGTGCGGGGAGTTCAGGTTGCTCACGGCGAGCCGCTCGGCCTCGGGGAGGGAGAAGAACGCCTTCATCGCGTCCGTGAGCGCGGTGGTCTCGGCGGGGGTGATGCCGTGGCCGACCAGCTGGAAGAAACCGACCTCGGTGGCCGCGGCCCGCAGCTCGGCGTGCAGCCGGGCCCGGTCCGCCGGGCTGCCGGAGGCGAGGGAGAGGTCGATCACCGGGAGTCCGGCGTCCTGGGAGGGGTGCTGCTGCGTCATGGGTGCATCCGCCGTGGTGTCGTCCCGGCCGGCTCCGGCGGTGGCCGGAGGGGCGCCGGGGCCGCGCCGGGTGTGGCGGACGCCCCGAGAGCCGGGAGGGGGGAGCGCGCCCGGGAGAGACGGGTCGCGCAGGAGGGTGGTTTTGTACGGGAGGGTCAGCCGGAGCGTCGACAGGACATGCTCGTGACGCGGAGCAGGTCCACGTGGCGACGGCTGACGAGTATGAGCACGTGACCAGCCTAGATGACCTTCGCACCGCCCGGCGACCCCCTCCCCGGTCCGCGGCCCGTGAGGCCCGGGTGAGGCCCGTGTGCGGCGCGTGCGGCCTGTGCGGCCCGGAAACCCGATGGCCCGCGGCACCGCCCGCACGACATGATCACGACCATGCGCTCCGACTCCCTCTGGCGACTCAAGGACTTCCGCACCCTCTTCGGCGCCGCCGCCCTGGTCCAGCTCGGCACCAACACGGCCTACCTCGCCGTCCCGCTGGTCGCCGTCGCCGCCCTGGACGCCGGACCCGGCCAGGTCGGAGCGCTCGCCACCCTCAGCACCCTGGCGTTCCTGCTCATCGGCCTCCCCGCCGGCGCCTGGGTCGACCGGATGCGCCACCGCCGGGTGCTCATCACCGCCGACCTCGCCAAGGCCGCCCTGTACGCCTCCATCCCGATCGCCTGGTGGCTGGACGCGCTCACCCTCGGCCAGCTCTACGCCGTCACCCTGCTGAGCGGCTGCGCCACCGTCTTCTTCGACGTCGCCACCCAGAGCGTCCTGCCCCGCGTCGTCGGCCCCGCGCACCTGGTGCAGGCCAACGCCGCCGTGGTGGGCCTGATGGCCGTCGGCAACATCGCCGGCCGCGGCCTCGGCGGCGCACTCGTCCACCTGCTCACCGCACCCGTCGCCGTCGCCGCCACCGCGCTCAGCCACCTCGGCTCCGCCCTGCGCCTGCTCGCCCTGCGGCACACCCCCGCACCCCCGGCCCCCGAGGGCGCGGTCCCCCGCCTCACCACCCGGATCGCCGAAGGCCTGCGGCACGTCCTCGGCAACCCCGAGCTGCGCGCCCTCGCCCTCACCGCCGCGCTCACCAATCTCGGCTACCAGATCGTCAACACCCTGCTCCCGGTGCTGTTCATCCGCGAACTGCAGCTGTCCGCCGGCGCCCTCGGCCTGTTCTGGGCGATCGGCGGCCTCGGCGTCCTGCTCGGCTCCCGCTGCGCCGGACCGGCCGCCGCCCGGTTCGGCCACGGCCGCCTGCTCGGCCTGGCCGGCCTCTGCGCTGCACCCGCCGGACTGCTCGTCCCGCTGATCGGCGGCGGCCCCTGGCTGTACCTCGCCGGACTCGGCTGGCTGCTGACGTCCTTCAAGACCGGCATGGACAACGTCATCGGCGTCAGCCTGCGCCAGCGGATGACCCCCGACGCCCTGCTCGGCCGGATGAACGCCACCTTCCGGTTCCTGCTCACCGGCGCCATGGCGATCGGCGCCGCCCTGGCCGGACTGCTCGGCGAACTCGTCGGACTGCACCCCGCGCTCTGGCTCGGCGGCGTCCTGCTGGCGGCGGCCTCGCTGCCCGTCCAGTTCTCGCCGCTGCGCCGCCGCCGGAACCTCCCCGAGCCGGTGCAGGACGCCCCGGCGGGCTCCGGGCGGTCGGAAGCCGTCCCGTCGGACGCCGACTCGTCGGAGGCGGTCCCGGCCGCACACGGGGAGTCGCCGGCCCGCCGCTGATCAGCCCGCTCGGCCGGACAGGGCCTCCGCGGGACCGGTCACTCCGGCCGGGGGCCCGGCGGGTGCGGGAACGGGCAGCCCCCGGCCGAGGCCCCGCCCGCAGCGCCGTCCTGAGTGCCGTCCGAGGGCCCGAAGGTGCCCAGCTCGCCGATCCGGTACCCGCCCGGGTAGCCGCGCACCTGCCGGCCGTCCCGCGCCAGGAACGGCTTGCGGCGCGGCGGCAGCAGCCGGACGAGCCGCCCGCGCAGCCGCATCCCGCCGCGGACGGCCCGGCGCAGCACGGCCGGCGGGCTCGGGTAGCCGAACGCCTCGCGCAGCGGGTCGTCCAGCAGGCAGACCGAGGAGGTCCGCATGGCCGGCCGGGCCGGCGCCGGGTACCAGGAGGCCATCAGCCCGAGCGTCGCGTCGGAGACCTCGCGGCCCCCCGGGTCGAAGCCGAAGTGGGCGCGCTCGTAATCGTCGAGCAGCCGCTCGAACTCCTCGTACGTCCCCGGGATCCCGCGCAGCCCCATGTGGCGGCCCAACTCCCGGTAGTAGTTGGTGGTGGCGCGCACCTCGTGCGGCGAGTACGGGCGCCAGCCGTAGTCGTCCAGCCAGCGCTTGGGGACGACGACGAAGGTCGACAGCACGTACAGGAAGTCGTCGTTCGAGATGTCGTACCGCTTGTGCATCTGGTTCATCCGCCGGATCGCCTCCCGCCCCTGCTCCGAGGCGAAGCCGTGCTCGACGACGGCCTCCAGGATCAGCACGGTGTCGTCGTACCGCTTCTGCGCGCGCCGGGTGAACTCCCCGGTCTGCGCCAGCAGGCGGCCGATGCTCGGTACGGCGTAGGTGCGGTACAGGGCGAAGCTCAGCGCCTGGGTGGTGTCCCAGGGGAACTCGTACCAGCTGCTGATCCGGTAGATCTCGGTGAACTCCGTCTCCGGGTCCATCCGCTGAATCCGCTTCAACCAGTCGTATCGCTCCACGGGTGCAGACCCTAGGCTCCGGCCCGGAGCCGGTCAACGCCGCAGCGGCGCCGCCTCACGCCCTCCCGCGGGCCGTTCCCGCAGACTCGTTCCGACGATCCGGGCCGGGCCCCCGAAGATCCCCGGAGATTTCCCGCGGAATCCCCGCCGCGGATGTCGAAATCGCCGGGCGTGCTTCTACCCACCCGTGAGAGCGTCCCACCGGGGGCGCACCGCACGAGCGAGGAGCAGGACCGTGAAGTACATGCTGCTGATGCAGTTCAGCGAGAAGACCGCCGACTTCCCCCGCATCGACACCTGGAAGCCGGAGGAGATCCAGGCCCACATCCGGTTCATGCAGGAGACCAACGACGAGCTCGTCCGCTCCGGCGAACTGGTCGACGCCCAGGGCCTGGCGATGCCCGACACCGCCCGCATCGTCCGCTCGCACAGCGGGGGAGCGCCGGTGGTCACCGAGGGCCCGTTCCCGGAGACCAAGGAGTGGGTGGCCGGCTGGTGGATCGTGGACTGCGAGGACGAGCGCCGGGCGATCGCGATCGCCGCCGGCGTCTCCGCCGCCCCCGGCCCCGGCGGCGAGCCGCTGCACATGCCGATCGAGGTGCGCCAGGTGATGTCGGCACCGCCCACCGAGCTGTGACCGCCCGTCGCGTTGTGACCGCCCGTGGGCCTCTGGCCGCCCGCCGAGCCGTGACCGCCCGCCGTCCCGTCGGCGGGCGGCGGGGCCCGGCGTGAGCCCGGACGACGCCGACGCCGACCACCCCGACGGCCCCGGCCGCCTCGACGACCTGCTGCGCACCCTCGCGCCGCAGGTCGTCGGCGTGCTCACCCGCCGCTACGGCGACTTCGCCACCGCCGAGGACGCCGTCCAGGAGGCCCTGCTCGACGCCGCCCGCCAGTGGCCCGCGGAGGGCCTGCCCCGCAACCCGCGGGGCTGGCTCGTCCAGGTCGCCAACCGCCGGATGACCGAGCAGGTCCGCAGCGAAGCGGCCCGGCGCCGCCGCGAGGAGCTGGTGGCCGCCCAGGTCCCGGCCGACCGGCTCGCCGCCCCGCCCGCCGACGAGGACGACCCGGCCGCCCGCGACGACACCCTCGCCCTGCTCTTCCTCTGCTGCCACCCCGCACTGACCCCCGCCTCGGCGATCGCCCTCACCCTCCGCAGCGTGGGCGGCCTGACCACCGGCGAGATCGCCCGCGCCTTCCTGGTGCCCGAGGCCACCATGGGCCAGCGGATCAGCCGGGCCAAGCAGCGGATCAGGGCGTCCGGCGTACCGTTCCGGATGCCCGACGCCGAAGAGTGGCCGGCCCGGCTGGACGCGGTGCTGCACGTGCTCTACCTGATCTTCACCGAGGGGTACGCCTCCGGGGCCGGGCCCGAGCTGCAGCGGGTCGAACTCTCCCGCGAGGCGATCCGCCTCACCCGCGCCGTTCACGCTCTGCTCCCGGACGACAGCGAGGTGACCGGCCTGCTCGCCCTGATGCTGCTCACCGAAGCCCGCAGTCCGGCCCGCACCACCCCGGACGGCGCCCTCGTCCCGCTCGCCGAGCAGGACCGCAGCCGCTGGGACGCCGCCGCCGTCGCCGAGGGCACCGCCCTGATCACCGCCGCGCTCCCGGCCGGCCCGGTCGGCCCGTACCAGGTGCAGGCGGCCGTCGCGGCCGTCCACGACGAGGCCGCCACGGCCGAGGACACCGACTGGCCGCAGATCCTCGCCCTCTACGGCGTCCTGGAGCGCATCACCGACAACCCGCTGGTCGCCCTCAACCGGGCCGTCGCCACCGCCATGGTCCACGGCCCCGAGGCGGGCCTCGCCCTGCTGGAGACCGTCCCCGCCCTCGCCGACCACCACGGCCGGTACGCCGTCCGCGCCCACCTCCACGCCCTGGCCGGCCACCGCGAGGCCGCCGCCGCCGACTACCGCACCGCCGCCCGCCACACCGCCAGCCTCCCCGAACGCCACCACCTCCTCCTCCGCGCCGCCCGACTCACCGAACCACCCCCCACCTGAGCACCCCGTCACCTGAGCACCCCCACTCGAAAGCCCCCGGCCCCGCCCGGCGCGTAACCCCTGACGCCGGGTCGGCCGGCCCGGTCGGGGTCGCGGTGGGCGGCGGAGGAGAACGGTCTGACGGGGCGCCGGTTCGGTGCGTGTCATGATCGGTGCATGGAGTCGATACCGCCGACCGGAGCGCGAGGGGCCCGTGCGGGCCGTCGGGCCGCCGTGCTGTGCGCGGCCGCAGCCCTGGCCGTGGGGTGCGGGAGTACGCAGGTGACCGGGGCGGGGGGCGGTGCGCCGCCGCGGCCGAGCGGGGTGCCGACCGCCGGGCCCGGCACCGTCAGCGCGCAGCCGCTGCCCGGGACCACGTTCGACCCGAGCCCGACGCCCACGCCGACCGCGCCGCCGCCGACCTGTTCGCCCGCGGGGATGCTGCTGCGCACCGAGGAGCCCAATGCCGCGATGGGGCTGCGGGCGACCACCGTGCGGCTGACCAACTGCGGCACCGAGCCTCTCACCCTCGACGGCTATCCCGCGGTCCGGGTGCTGGACGGCGAGCACCGGCCGCTGGACATCGCCGTCGGCCGGGGGACCTCCGGCATCACCGTGCTGCCCAGCTTCGACCCGGGGGTGAAGAGGTTCACCCTGAAGCCCGGCGCGACCGCCCGCTTCGGGCTGGTCTGGCGCAACACCGTCGCCGCGAGCGACAAGGTCCCCGATGACGGCCGCTACCTGGAGATCACCCCGGCGACCGGTGCCGCCCGCCACGAGGTCCCGCTCTGGCTGGACCTCGGGACGACCGGCAAGCTCGGCGTCAGCGCATGGGAGCCGGACCCGACGACCGGCTGAGAGCCGCCCCCGGGACCCCGGGAGGGCGGGCTCACGGCGACGGCGTCCGCCCCTTCCCGGGTGCACCCGCGAAGACCTGGGCGATCGGGAGCCAGGCGAGTGCCGTCGCCCCCGAGGCGGTCAGCGCGAGGTCGTCGCGGTGGCGCCGCTGGGTGACCAGCAGGCAGAAGTCGAGGGCCGGTCCGGTGATCCGGTCCGGGGCGTCCTCGGGGCCCCAGGTCCACAGTTCCCCGTCGGGGCCGGCGAGTTCCACCCGGACCGGTGACTGCGGGGCCGGCTGCCCGTGCAGGGTGAAGGCGAAGCCGATCGTCCGGACCCCCAGGTGCGCGATGTGCCGCAGCCGGGCCGTCGGGGCCCGGACCGCGCCGAGGGCGTCGGCGACGTCCTGCCCGTGCGCCCAGGTCTCCATCAGCCGGGCGGTGGCCATCGAGGCGGGCTTCATCGGCGGGCCGAACCACGGCAGCCGGGCGTCGGCGGGGGCGGCCCGCAGGGCGGCCAGCACCTCGGCCCGCCCGGCCCGCCAGCGGTCCAGCAGTTCGGCGGGCGGGCTGTCGGCGCCGCTTGCCGCGCCCTCCTCGACCGGGTCCACCCCGCCCGCGAGCAGTTCCTCGTAGAGCTCCCGGAACCGCTCGCGGAAGCCCTCCGGGGCGAGCGCGGCGAGCGCCGTCCAGTCGTCCGTCCACGCCAGGTGGGCGATCTGGTGCGCGACCGTCCAGCCCTCGGCCGGGGTGGCGGTCGCCCAGCCCGCCGGTGGCAGGTCGGCCACCAGGGCGTCCAACTCGCTGCTCTCGGCCGCGAGATCGGCCAGCAGGCCGTTCAGGTCGGTCATCGTGGTCCCCTCCTCCGCACCCGCCCGGGCGCTCCGCCGGTCGACCCTAGTTCAGCCGTGCACGTCCACGGAACACACACGCCGGGAGTCTCCCCGTCCGGCCCGCCGCGTGTGAGAATCGCGCGATGACCAGGGCCGCGGACCCCCTCGCCCAGCACGCTCCCCGACGGCACGCCCCTGCCCCGGACGCCCGGCGTGCGGACGCCGGGCCTGCGGACAACCGGCGTGCCGAGACCAGGCGCCCGGACACCCGCCACCCGGACACCCGCCACCCGGGCGGCCTCCACCCGGACACCCGGCACCCCTGGGCCTCCGCGGAACTCGCCGCCCGCGCCGCCGAGCTGGTGCGGGCCGCCGTACTGGGCGACCTCGCCCGCCGGGTGGTCGCCGACTGCGGCATGGACGTGGGCCTGGTCGGCGTGCCCGAGTACGACCGGGGCGGCTCCGGCGGCGGGCGCCCGCCCGGCATGGTGCTGCGTCACTGGGCCGGGACCAGGGCCGACCTGCTGCACGACCTCGCCGTACCGGCCGGCACCGGGCTCGGCGGCCGGGCGCTGGCGGAGCTCGCCCCGACCTGGGTGCCGGACTACCGTGCCGCCACGACCATTTCGCACCACTACGACGCCGCGGTGACCGCCGAGGACCTGTACGCCATGCTCACCGTGCCGCTGCTGCACGACGGGGAGGTGCACGGCGTGGTGTACGCCTCGCTGCGCGCGGTCGTGCCGTTCGGCGACGTCCGGATCTCGGCGGTGGGGGAGCTGGCCGCGGCGGCGACCGCGGCGCTGGCCGGGGCCGCCGCCTGGCGCACGCCGCCGGGCGGCCCCGGGACCGGACCCGCCGCGGCGCCGCCGCCCCGAAGAGCGGCGGCCCGGCTGACCGGGCGCGAGCACGAGGTGGTGCGCTGGGCGGCGACCGGCCGGACCAACCCGGAGATCGCCGCCCGGCTCGGGCTCACCTGCAACACGGTGACCGGCTACCTGAAGAGCGCGATGCACAAGCTCGGCGTCCGCAACCGGACCGAACTCGCCATCGCCGCCCGGGAGTCCGGGCTCCTCTGAGCCGGTTCCGCGGCCCGCTGCCTGAGGCCCTGTCCGGCCTAGTTGACCCGGCGCTCGCGGCCCTGCCAGTACGGCTCGCGCAGCCGGAACTTCTGCAGCTTGCCGGTCGCCGTCCGCGCCAGGGTCTCCCGGAACTCCACCGAGGTGGGCGACTTGTAGCCGGCGAGCCGCTGCTTGCAGTGCGCGATCAGCTCCGCCTCGTCGGCCGTCCGGCCGGGCTTGAGCACCACGAGCGCCTTGACCGTCTCGCCCCACTTCTCGTCGGGGACGCCGATGACCGCGACCTCGGCCACCGCCGGGTGCCCGTAGAGGCAGTCCTCCACCTCGATCGAGGAGACGTTCTCGCCGCCGCTGATGATGACGTCCTTCTTCCGGTCGGAGATGGAGAGGTAGCCGTCGGTGAGGGCGCCGCCGTCGCCGGTGTGGAACCAGCCGTCCCGGACGGCCTCGGCCGTCGCCTCCGGCTGCTCCCAGTAGCCGTCCAGGACGACGTTGGAGCGCACCAGCACCTCGCCCTGTTCGTCGACGCGCACCTGGTTGCCGAGGGCGGGCGCGCCGGCCTGCACCAGCTTCTCGGCCCGCTCGGCGGCGGGGAGGCCGTCCCATTCGGCGCGCGAGCGGTTGACCGTCACCACCGGGGAGGTCTCGGTCAGGCCGTAGATCTGCATGAACTCCCAGCCGAGTTCGGCCTCGATGCGCTCGACCACGGCGGTCGGCGGCGGCGCGCCGGCCACGATGATCCGCACCCGGTCGCGGCCGGGCACCGGACCGTCCCAGTCGGCGGCGGCGTCCAGCACCATCTGGATGACCGCGGGCGCGCCGCACAGGAAGGTCACGCCGTGCTGCTCGACCCGGCGCAGGATCTCCGCGCCGTCTACCTTGCGCAGCACGATGTGCCGGGCGCCGAGACCGGTCAGCGCGAACGGCAGGCCCCAGCCGTTGGCGTGGAACATCGGCAGGGTGTGCAGGTAGACGTCCCGGTCGCCCGCCCCGAAGTGCAGGCCCATCAGGACGGCGTTCAGCCAGATGTTGCGGTGGGTGAGCCGAACGCCCTTGGGACGGGCGGTGGTTCCGCTGGTGTAGTTGATGGTCGCGGTGTCCGACTCGGCGATCGGGTACCGCTTCGGGTCGTTGTCGAAGTCGTACAGCAGCCGGTCGCTCCCGGCGCCGAGGACGAAGGTGTGCTCGGCGGCCACCCCGGCCAGTGGCTCGGCGAGTTCGGGGTCGATCAGCAGGACGGACGCGCCGCTCTGCTCGACGATGTACGACACCTCCTCCGCCCTGAGCCGGAAGTTCACCGGCACCAGCACCCGGCCGTGGCCGCTCACGCCGTACAGCGAGGTCATCAGGCGCGCCGAGTTGTGCGAGACGACGGCCACCCGCTCGCCCGGCCCGACGCCGAGCCGGTCCAGCCCGGCGGCCTGGGCGCGGGCGAGTTCGGCGATCCGGCGGTACGTCAGGTCGCCCCAGGATTCGGCCGGCTGCACCGGTTCGTCGACGATTCCGACCCGGTCGCCGTAGACCAGCTCGGCCCGGTCGAGGAAGTCCATCACGGAGAGTGGGATCTGCATGGGCCAACTGTCCTCCGCGGGCGGCCCGCTGCCCACCCCCGATCGGGGGTGTCACCCGGACGGGGGCGGTGCGGAGGCCGTCCGCACCCGGTGCGGGGTGCTCCCGGGCCCCGGGCGGCCGGTGCGTCCGCCGGGCTCAGCCGCCGACCCGTGCCAGCGCTGCGGCCAGCCGGTCCCGGGCGGCGGTCTGCTCGGCGATCCGGCGCTCCAGTGCGGCCAGCCGCTCGCGGCCCAGTTGCAGGGCGCCGGCCGAGGCCGTCCCGCCGAGCACGTCGCCGTCCAGGCAGGGCAGGAAGTGCCGGACGTCGTCCAGGGTGAGCCCGGCCGCGAGCAGCCCGCGGATGTTGCGGACCCGGACGACCGCCGACGCGCCGTACACCCGGTAGCCGTTGGCGGCGCGCTCGGAGTCGACCAGTCCGGCCTGCTCGTAGTGCCGCAGGGCGCGCGGCGTGCAGCCGGTCGCCGCTGCCAGTTCGCCGATCCGCATCCGGCCCCCTCCTGTCCGCCCGCGCGGCCGTGTGCCGCGCCGGCGCCGGGCCGCGGCGGCGCTCACGCCACGACGGCACCGCCGTCCACCGGCAACACTACGCCGGTGACGAACGAGGCCTCGGGGGAGGCCAGCCGGGCGATCGCCCAGGCGACCTCCTCGGGGCGGCCGATCCGGCCGAGCGGGGTGTGTGCGAGCTGCCAGGCCCGGACGGCCGCGGACTGCTCGGGGGTCAGCCCGGAGTGCTCGCCGATCGGGGTGTCCACGGCTCCGGGTGCGACCGCGACCACCCGGACACCGCGCGGTGCCAGCTCCACCGCCCAGCTGCGGGTGGCCACTTCGAGGGCCGCCTTGCTCCCGGCATAGAGCGCATTGCCGGGCCAGGCGCGCTGGCCCACCGAGGTGGTGACGTTGACGACCACGCCGCGAGCCGCCTCCAGCGCGGGCAGCGCGGCCTGCACCAGCAGGGCGGGCGCGGTCAGGTTGGTGGCCAGTTGCGCGGCGATGTCCTGCGCGTCGAGGGCGCCGAGCGGGGCGCTGCGGACGATCCCGGCATTGTTGACCAGGACGTCGAGCCGCCCGTACCGCTCCAGGACGGCGGCGATCACGGTCTGCGGGGCGTCGGGCGCGGTGAGGTCGGCGGCGAGCGGGGTGATCCGGTCGCAGCCCGCGGCCGTTGCGGCGAGCGGTGCGGGCCGCCGCCCGACCACGACCACCCGGACGTGCGCGCCCTCGGCGGCGAAGGCGTGCGCGGTGGCCCGGCCGATACCGGTGCCGCCGCCGGTGACAAGGACGACCCGGGAGACACCGCCGGGGCCGGAGCCGGGGTCGGCGGCCGGGTCCGTGGCGCCGTCGGCCGGGTCGGCGGCGTCGGCGGGAAGGTCGATGCGGGCGGAACTGCGGTGCTGTGCGGAGGTGTTCATGCGCACCACTCTCCGACCCTGCCGCCTGCGTCAAGGTCAAGCGCGGTCCGCGGGGAACGTCCGGCTCCGGTTGCTGAGCCTCCGGCGAACAGTCGCCCGCGGGGGCGGACGGCCGCCCGGACCGCTGGTAGGAAGGGGGAAACGCCACCGCACGGGGAGCCCACCGATGAGCGACGAACAGAACCACGCACCGGACGACGACCGGGCCGCGACCGGCCGCGAGAGCCTCTACGAGGCCGTCGGCGGCATCGAGGTGCTCCGCCGGCTCGGCAACACCTTCTACGAGGCGGTGCTCGCCGATCCGGTGCTGGCACCGGTCTTCGCCGACTTCACCCGCACCCACATCGAGCACGTGGCCGTCTGGCTGGCCGAGGTGTTCGGCGGACCGGCCCGCTTCACCGAGGAACTGGGCGGCCACCAGGCCCTGCTCCGGGCGCACCTGGGCCTCGCCATCACCGAGGAGCAGCGCGGGCGCTGGGTGGAGCTGATGACCGCCGCCGTCGAGAAGGAGCTGCCGGACGACGCCCTGCTGCGGCGCCGGGCGCTGGAGTACTTCGAGTGGGGCACCCGGATCGCGAAGGACGTCTCGGCCGGTCCGGTCGGCCAGGACCTGGGCGAGCCGGGCCCGACGCCCCGCTGGGGCTGGGACGGCCTGCAGTGACCCGCCGGCGACTGCGGTGACCCCTCCTGCGCCCGGCCGGGCCCCGGCCGGGCGCAGGCCCGCGCCGATAAGGACTGGACCGGGTCGGAGAAGCAGGTCAGAGTGGGTGCATGGCTTCTCTGGTACGACATGTGACGATCGATTGCGCCGACCCCTACCGCCTCGCGGGCTTCTGGGTCGGCGTGCTGGACGGTTCGCTCGGTGAGGACGACTTCCCGGGCGACCCGGAGGTGCTGGTGGAGTCCAAGGGGGCTGCGCTGCTGTTCATCCGGGTGCCCGAGGGCAAGACCGTGAAGAACCGGGTGCACCTCGACGTCCAGCCGCAGGACCGCACCCGCGACGAGGAGGTGGAGCGCCTGCTCGCCCTGGGCGCCACGATCTCCGGCGACCACCGCACGCCCGACGGCCGCGGCTGGGTGACCATGCTGGACATCGAGGGCAACGAGTTCTGCGTCGAGCGCAGCGTCGCCGAGCGCACGGCCCACGAGCAGTCGCCCGAGCCCGCCCTCTGACACCCGCCCGATCCCGAGCGGCGCCGCGGTCCGACCCGGTGCCGTTCAGTCGTCCACGGCCGCCCGCCAGGTCCACGAGGTCCGGCGCGGGCGGCCGCCGAGTTCGGCCCGCCCGGTGCACCAGAGCAGCACCCGGGCCGGCTCGCCGTCCGGGGCGTCGGGGAACAGCCGGGCCAGCACCGCCGCGCTGAGGCCGGCCGGCGGGAGGCGGCGCAGGCCGAGGCCGTTCGCGATGTCGTGGGTGTGCAGCAGGATCTCGGCGACGCCCATCGCGGCGAAGCCGGACGGGTCGCACGGCCCCCAGTGCCAGGCCCGCAGTCCGGGCGGGGCGGCGTCCAGTGCGGTGGCCAGCAGTCCGCCGCAGGCCGCGACCACCTCCAGTACCTCCGCCGGGTCGGCCGCGGGCTGCACGGTGAGGTCGAACGGCAGGTACGCGCGGGCGGGTCGGGCGGCCAGTTGCCCGGCGTACGCGAGCAGGTCGTGCGCGATGTGGACGGCGGTCTCCCGGCAGCTCCACTCCAGCGGTCCGGCCGGGGCGTCCCAGCCGGGGTCGCCGGTGTGCGGGCCGAGGGTGTCCCGCAGTTCGTGCAGGGCGGTCCGGACGTCGTCACCGTTCATCACGTGCCGGACCCTACGCGCGCGGGGGCGGGGCGCGCACGACCCGGGGG
>NZ_JBSGXP010000158.1:0-20301 GCF_053610105.1 Kitasatospora sp. NPDC054939
CGCAAACCCCTAACTTTCGGGGTTGGGTGGGCTGGTTTTTTTTTATATGACACCGGCCGGGCCCTGGGGGGTGCGGGGGTGGGGGGGGAGGGGGGGGCGGCCCCGGACTCCGCCGAGTCCGGGGCCGCGCCGTGCGGGGCGGGTCAGATGTGCACGGCGGGTCCGGCGTCGGTGCTGCCGCGGCGGGTCAGCAGGCCGAGCAGGGCGGCGCCGAAGGCGACCACCGCGGCGACCGCGAAGGCGAGCGACATGCCGCTGACGAAGGAGTCGTGGACGGCTCCGGCCATCGCGTCGACCGCCTGCTGCGGGGTCCCGGCCGGGGCCGGCGGGGCGATGCCGAGCTGCGCGGCCTGCTCCAGGCCCTCGGCCTGGGCCCCCTCGACGGGCGGCAGGCCGGCCTTCGCCCAGTTGCCCGGCAGCACGTCGGTGACCTTCGCGGCCATCAGCGCGCCGAGCACGGCGGTGCCGAGGCTGCCGCCGACCTGCATGGCGGCCTGCTGGAGGCCGCCGGCCACGCCGGAGAGCTCCATCGGGGCGTTGCCGACGATGACCTCGGTGGCGCCGACCATGACCGGGCTGATGCCCAAGCCCATCAGGACGAACCAGAGCGACATGATGCCGGTGCCGGAGCCTGCGTCCAGGGTGGACATCCCGTACATGGCGACGGTGGTGATCAGCATGCCGGCGACGATCGGGATCCGCGGGCCGAACCTGCCGATCGCCGCACCGGCCACCGGCGAGCCGACGATCATCATGGCGGTCATCGGCAGCAGGTGGACGCCGGCCGAGACCGGCGACATCCCGTGCACGTTCTGCAGGTAGAAGGTCACGAAGAAGATCGCGCCGAAGAACGCGAAGGCCATCAGCACCATCAGCAGGGTGCCGGCCGACAGCGGCACGGAGCGGAACAGGCCGAGCGGGATCAGCGGCTCGCGGGCGACCCGCTGCCAGAGCGCGAAGGCCGCCATCAGGACGAGCGCGCCGCCGAGGAAGACCAGCGTGCCGGTGTCGCCCCAGCCCCACTCGGGGGCCTTGATGATGCCCCAGACCAGCGCGAACATCGCCGCCGAGAGCAGCAGGATGCCGGGGACGTCGAAGGACTTGGCGGCGTTCTCGGCGCGGACGTCCTTGACGATCCACAGGCCGAGGCCGAGCGCGATCAGGCCGACCGGGATGTTGATGAAGAAGACCGACTGCCAGTTGACGTGCTCGACGAGCAGGCCGCCGACGATCGGGCCGGCCGCGGTGGACGCGCCGATCACGCCGCCCCAGATGCCGATCGCCATGTTGAGCCGCTCGGCCGGGAAGGCGCCGCGCAGCAGGCCGAGCGCGGCGGGCTGCAGGAGCGCGCCGAACAGGCCCTGGAGGACCCGGAAGGCGATCACGGTCCGGATGTCGCCGGCGAAGCCGATGGCGGCCGAGGTGGCGGCGAAGCCGACCGCGCCGACCAGGAAGGTGTTCTTGTGGCCGAACCGGTCGCCGATCTTGCCGGCGGTGATCAGGAAGACCGCGAGGGCCAGCAGGTAGCCGCTGGTCACCCACTGGATCTCGGAGGGCGCGGCCTTGAGGTCGGCCTGGATGGCCGGGTTGGCGATGGCGACGATGGTGCCGTCGAGGGCCACCATCATCACGCCGACCGCGACGGTCAGCAGGGTCAGCCAGGGGTGCCCCTTGAGGCTGCTCCCGGACGGGGGTGCGCTGCTCGGCGGCGGGGTGTCCGCCTTGGCGCTCTTGACGACGGACTGGCTCACGGGGCCCTCCGGGCGTGGACGGGACAGGGCTGTGGCGCCCCGGGGCCCACCCGTCCCCACGAGTCGTCCGGCCGGGGGCGCCACGCCCGAAGATTATGTCAGCGACTGCCATTCGGCAAAGCATGACTTCTGCCTCTCCATGCCATTTGTCAGGCCGCTAGACTCGGACCCTCCACCCCGCCCGCACCACCAGCACCCGGAGGGCGCCCGCCATGGCCGCTCAGCTCCCGTCCGCCGCCGCCCCCGCCCCGGCCCCCGGCCTGCGCGAACGCAAGAAGCAGCGGACCAGGGACGCCCTCGTGGAGGCCGCCCACCGGCTCTTCCTCGGGCAGGGCTTCGCCCGCACCACCGTCGACGAGATCGCCGCCGCCGTGGACGTCTCGCAGCGCACCTTCTTCCGGTACTTCGCCAACAAGGACGAGGTCGCCCTCGCCGTCCTCGCCGACGCCGAGGACTACTTCATCGAGCGCCTGCGGCTGCGCCCGGCCGGGGAGAACCCGCTCACCGCCCTGCGCGCCGCGATCGTGGAGTCCTGGCGCGAACTCGGCTCCGCCGACCACGCCGGGCCGGGCTCGGTGACCAGCGCGCTGGAGCTGATCCAGCTGATCGAGTCCACCCCGACCCTGCTCGCCGCCCACCTGCGCCGGATCACCGAGCAGGAGCGCGTGGTCACCCGGGTGATCGCCGACCGCGAGGGCCTGGACCCGGCCGAGGACCTGCGCCCCGCCGTACTGGCCGCCGTCTTCGGCGCGGTGCTGCGCTCCGCCCACCTCTCCTGGGCGCCGGACCGCGAGGACGTCGGCCCGGACGGCATGATCGCCCTCATCGAGCGCCACTTCGACCAGCTCGGCCCCGCCCTGGCCGGCGACTGGCGCACCCCGGGCACCCCGGACCGCACCGCGCAGGACCGCAGCACCCCGGACCGCAGCATCCCGGACCGCACCGCGCAGGACCGCAGCACCCCGGACCACGGCGCCTAGTACTGCGGTACGACGGCGGAGCCCCTACCGGGGGCGGACGACGCCCCCGGCCCGGCTCCCTAGGCTGGCCCGATGATCACCCCGCCGTCCGGGCCAGCCCGAAGCGGGCTGCCGGCCCTCCTCGCCTCCCTCGCCCGCCCCTCCGCCGACCACACCCCGCTGCTGGCGCACGCCCCGCGGGCCTGGCTGCGGTTCGTCCCGTACGTGCTCGCGCTGGCCGCGGTCTCCTCGCTGCTGCCCAGCGGCATCAACGTCCTGATCAAGGACTACGGGCTGAACGCGGGGTTCGCCGCGCCGCTCACCGTCGCCCAGACCCTGCCGCTGCTGCTCGCCGTCCACCGCCCGCTGCCCGCCTGGTGGTTCGCCGGCGGGACGGCGCTGCTGACCCCCCTCCTGATCCTCGCCGCCGGGGAGCCGACCTCCGCCAGCTGGCCCTGGCCGGCCCCCGTCATCGTCGGCTACCTGCTGCTGATGCTGCCGCTGGCCCTGCGCGAGCCCCGGCGCACCCTGGTCGCCGTCTGGCTGGTCACCGGGGCGGCGGGCCTGCTGCTCTGGGCGATCGCCCCCGACGACCGCTTCGGCGGCGGCAACGCCGTCCTGGCCACCTCGCTGACCGGGGTGGTCCTGCTGCTGGGGGGCGCGATCCGGGAGCGGGCCGAGGCACAGCGGCTGCTGGTCGAGCAGGAGCACATCAGCGAGGCCGAGCGGGAGCGGCGCACCCTGCTGGAGGAGCGCGCCCGGATCGCCCGCGAGCTGCACGACGTGGTCGCCCACCACATGTCCGTGATCGCCGTGCAGGCCGCCAGCGCCCCGTACCGGATCGCCGGGGTGCCGCCCGAGGCGGCCGAGGAGTTCACCGCGATCGCCGGCACCGCCCGGGCGTCGCTGGCCGAGATGCGCCGGCTGCTGGGCGTCCTGCGCAGTGCGGAGTCCGGCGGGGAGAAGGCTCCGCAGCCGGGGATCGGGGAGCTCGCGCAGCTGGTCGAGACGGTCGGCCGGGCCGGGGTGCCCGCCGAGCTGTCCGTGCCGGAGGGACTGGCCGGCACCCTGCCGCCGGCCGTCGACCTGTCCGCGTACCGGATCGTCCAGGAGGCGCTGGCCAACGTCGTCCGGCACGCCCCCGGCGCCCGGGCCTGGGTCTCGCTGACCGCCGAGGAGGGGCGCCTGCTGGTCACCGTGGTGAACGCGCCGCCGCCCGCCCGGACCGAGTCGCTGGAGGCCGCCGTCGAGGGTACCGGCCACGGACTGGTGGGGATGCGTGAACGGGTCCGGCTGCTCGATGGGAGGCTGGACACCGGTCCGCTGCCGGACGGAGGCTTCCGGGTGGCGGCCGTCCTGCCGACCGACATCTCCGGGGAGACCAGCGCATGACCATCCGTGTGATCATCGTCGACGACCAGGCCATGGTCCGGGCCGGGTTCGCCGCCCTGCTGGGCGCCCAGAGCGACATCGACGTGGTCGGCGACGCGGCGGACGGCGCCCAGGCGCTGGAGGTCAGCGGGCACACCCACCCGGACGTGGTCCTGATGGACGTCCGGATGCCCGTCATGGACGGCCTGGAGGCGGCCCGGCGGCTGCTCGACCCGGCCGTGCCCGGCGCCCACCGGCCCCGGGTGCTGATGCTGACCACCTTCGACGTGGACGACTACGTGTACGAGGCGCTGCGGGCCGGGGCCAGCGGCTTCCTGCTCAAGGACGCCCCGCCGGCCGACCTGATAGCCGCCGTCCGGGTGGTGGCGGCCGGCGACGCGCTGCTCGCCCCCTCGGTGACCCGCCGGCTGATCGAGGACTTCGCCCGCACCCGGCCCGCCCCGCGCCGCGACCCGGCGCTGCGGCTCAACGGCCTGACCCCGCGCGAGACCGAGGTGCTGCAGCTGATCGCCCGCGGGCTGTCCAACCAGGAGATCGCCGCCGGGCTGGTGCTCGCCGAACAGACCGTCAAGACCCACATCGGCCGGATCCTGGCCAAGCTCGACCTGCGCGACCGCGCCCAGGCGGTGGTCCTGGCGTACGAGTCCGGTCTGGTGACACCCGGTCAGTAGTACTCCGGTACGAGCCGGTGATTGGCCCCGCGGTGTGACGATCGCGGGGCCTTCGCATTCCTACCTTCCTCTCCGTCAGCACCGAACGGACCAGGGAGAGACCGGACATGCAGCAGCCCCGGACCCGCACCGCCCGGCTGCGGAGGACCGCCGCCGCCGTCGCCCTCGCGCTCGCCGCCGTCCTCGGCGCGGGCGGCTGGGCCGCCGACCGGCAGCAGCCCGTCACCGGCCCGCCGCCCGGCGCCGCCGCCTGGTCCGCGGACGCCTCGCTCGGCGTCCGGCTGCCCGATCCGGCCGCCGCCGCGCCCGCCGAGGTGGCCGCCTTCTTCGCCGCGCTGGCGCCCGCCCGGCAGCAGGAGCTGGCCGACCGGCACCCGCAGGTGGTCGGCAACCTGGACGGCGCGCCCGTCCCGCTGCGCTACCGGGCCAACGCCCGCGCCCTGGCCGGGGAGCGGGAGCGCGAACTCGCCCGCGCCGCCGACCCGGCGCTCTCCCCCGCCGCGCAGGACGCCGCCCGCACCCGCGCCGAGCGCTACCGCACCCTGCTGGACGGCGGCCGGCAGGTCCTCGCCTTCGACCCGCGCGGTCGCGGCCAGGTCGCCGAGGTGTACGGCGACCTGGCGGGCGCCCGCCGCACCGCCGTCGTGGTGCCCGGCTCCGACGTCGACCTGCTGCGCTTCGACCGCACCACGGACCCGTACGGCACCCCCGCCGGGATGGCCCGGGCCCTGCACGGGGCGACCGGCGGGCGGACCGCCGTGGTCGCCTGGGCCGGGTACACCACTCCGGTCGGGGTCGGGCTGGACGCCGCCACCGCCGACCTCGCCGCGGCCGGCGCGCCCCGGCTCTCCCGGCTGCTCGACGGCCTGGCCGCCACCACCGCCCCGGACGCGCCCGCCACGGTGTTCTGCCACAGCTACGGCTCGGTGGTCTGCGGGCTGGCCCGGCCCGGCCCCACGCAGGCCTCCGGCGTGGTCGTGCTCGGCTCGCCCGGTATGGGCGTCGGCTCGGCCGCCGACCTCGATCCGCGGGTGCCGCTGTGGGCCACCGAGACCAACGCCGAGGACTGGATCCGCAGGGTCCCGAAGGTCTCGCTGCTCGGCCTCGGCCACGGCGCCGACCCCGCCGGCCCCGGCTTCGGCGCCCGCCCGCTGCCCGCCACCGGAGCCCACGGCCACACCGGCTACTTCGCCCCCGGCACCGCCTCGTTGGCCGCCTACGCCGACCTCGCCGTCGGCCGGATCTGACCCACCACCCACCCACCGCGGAAGGAGCACCACCATGTCCGGCCCCGTCACCGCCCTGCGCCGCACCGCCCGCCAGGTCGACGCCCACACCCCCGCGCACCGCGACCGCGCCCTGGACGGCCTGCGCGCCCTCGCCCTGCTGTCCGTCCCGGTCGGCCACTGGATGCTGGGCGGTTTCACGCTCTCCGCGGACGGCGCGCTGCACAACGCCAGCCCGCTGACCCACCTCGGCTTCTTCGCCCCGGTCAGCTGGGTGCTCCAGATGCTCGGGGTGTTCTTCCTGGTCGGCGGCCACTCCGCGGTGAGTTCGCTGGACCGGGCGCGGGCCCGCGGCACGACGTACGGCGGCTGGCTGCGCGGCCGGGCGGTGCGGCTGCTGCGCCCGGTGCTCGGGGTGGCGGCGGTCTGGGCCGCGCTGGTCCCGCTGCTGGGTGCGGTGGGCGTGCCCGCGGACACCCTGCGGACGGCCTCGGTGCTGGTGGTGCAGCCGCTCTGGTACATCGCCGTCTACCTCGGGCTGACCGCGCTCACCCCACTCTGCGCGGCCGCGGCCGGACGGCTGGGCGGCTGGTCGGCGGGGCTGCTCGCGGCCGTGGTCGCGCTGGTCGACCTGCTGCGGTACGGGCCGTGGGCGGAGGCGGTGCCGTCCTGGCTGGGGCTGGTGAACATCCTGCCGGGCTGGCTGTTCGGCTACCAGCTGGGCGCGCTCTGGGCGCGGGGCCGGCTCGGCCGTCCGACCGCGCGGGTGCTGCTGGTCGGCGGGGGCGCGCTGTTCGCCGTGCTGCTGCTGGTCTTCCACTACCCGGCGAGCATGGTCGGGGTGCCCGGGGCGGAGCGCACCAACTCGCACCCGCCGTCCCTGCTGGTGCTCGCCCTGGCGGCGGTGCAGTGCGGCGCCGCGGTGCTGCTGCGCGAGCGCCTGGCCCGGCTGCTGACGCTGCGTCCGCTGCTCTGGCTGCCGGTGGTGGCGGTGAACCTGTCGGCGATGACGATCTTCTGCTGGCACCAGAGCGCGATGCTCGCGGTCGCGGTGCCGGGGGCGGCCGGCGCGGGTGAGCTGCTCGGCCTGACCACCGCGCCGGACTCCTTCGCCTGGGTGGCGGCCCGGTTGGCGCTGCTGCCGCTGTTCGGGGCGGCGCTGGTGGCGATCGGATGGTTCGCCCGGCGGTTCGACGGCCCGTGGACGGCGCTGCCGCGAGCAGGGAAGGCGGCGGCCGGGGCGGGGGCGGCGCTGTTCACCGCGTACGCGCTGAACGTGGTCTGATCCCGGTTCGCCCGACGGGGGTTGACGGGGCGTGCGCCGATCGGCGCACGCCCCGTCCGGCGTGCGCGACACGCGCCCCGCCGAGAGCTGCATCCGCATGCGAACCACCACCCACTGTGATGTCCTGTCACCGTCGGCCACCGCGCGCGCACCCCTCCCACAGCCGCCCGCGCCGCAGCGCCGTGCCTTCCCCGCAGCCCATCCGAGGAGATCCATGTCCCCGTCCCCCGCCCGGCCGTCCCGCAGGCCCGCCGGGCACCGCCTCCGCACCGCCTCCGTCGCCGTCGTCTGCGCGCTGACCGCCGGCTCCCTGCTGGCCTCCGCCGCGCCGGTGGCCGCGCACGGCCCGGCCGACACCGCCCCGCACATCCCCTCCCACCGGGTCACCGAGGAGCTGCGGACCGACGAGGTGGAGGCGCTCGGCAAGGAGCACGCCGAGGACCACGCCACCGCCCGGGCAGCCATCCGCGGCATCGGCGACTACCCGCAGACCACCCGCACCAACCGGCTGAAGGCGCTGACCGACTCCCAGGCGAAGATCAACGCCGGCTTCGACCCCACCGTCGCCGGCACCTTCAAGGAGTACTTCCCCTCCCCCGAGTTCGCCGCGCACATCGCCATGCTGCCCACCGGCAAGGTGCTGCTCTTCTCCTTCGAGCGGATCGAGACCAACCCCGAGAAGGAACCCGCACCCACCCAGACCACCGGCCGGGAGAACGCCGGCCGCGCCTTCCTCTGGGACCCGGCCCTGGGCACCGGCGCGGACGCCTTCAAGAAGGTCACCCCGCCGGTCATCGACATGCCGGACGACCTCAACCAGCCCCGCCCGGCCCCGTTCTTCTGCTCCGGGCACTCCTTCCTCCCCAACGGCATGCTCGGCGTCTTCGGCGGCAACCTCGGCGGCAACGGCGGCACCGGCGCCAAGCTGTCGCTGATCTTCGACCCGTGGACGGAGACCTGGACCCGCAACCCCGACATGTCGGTGGGCCGCTGGTACCCCTCGGTCGTCACCGGCGCCGACGGCCGGCAGCTGATCATGTCCGGCCAGTCCGAGCTCGGCTGGGGCACCCCGACCCCCGTGGTCGAGCGCTTCCCCGCGAAGAACTACGCCGTCCCGCAGACCAAGAGCCAGACCCCGCGGGACACCCCGGTCGACCGCTTCAAGGCCGACGCCCCGTTCTCGCTCGACTACCCGCAGCTGTTCTCGCTGCGCGACGGCAACATCTACGGGCTCGGCCGCGACCCCAAGGAGCAGTGGCTGTTCGACCCGGTCAACGAGAGCCGCTACGACCTGCCCGCCCGCCCGGACGGCAAGAAGCGGCTCTACGGCTCCGCGGTGCCGCTGCCCGGCGGCGCCCAGGGCCCCGACTCCGTCCTGCTGCTCGGCGGCGACCGCGACAACCCGAGCACCCTCAAGCTCGCCAACGGCACCTGGACCGCCGAGAAGTCCCGCGCCTTCGGCCGCACCCAGGACGACACCCTGCTGCTGCCCGACGGCCAACTGCTCACCGTCAGCGGCTCCTACGACATCCGGGACTACGGCAACGGCCCGTACAACCCGAACGCCGACCTGAAGTACCGGCAGACCGAGCTGCGCGACGTCCAGGGGAACTGGAAGCTCGGCCCCGTCCAGCGGCTGCCGCGCGGCTACCACTCCAACGCCGTCGTACTGCCCGACGGACGCGTCCTGGTGACCGGCGACGAGCTCCAGCAGCTCGCCAACGACCCGGACATCAAGGACGACATGAACGGCAGCATCGAGATCTACGAACCCGCCTACCTGCACCGGGGCAACCGCCCGTCGCTGGACCGGGTGCCGGGCACGCCGGTCGGCTACGACAAGAAGTTCCTGGTCACCACCAACACCCCGGAGCGTGCCGCCCGGGCCGTCCTGCTCTCCCCCACCACCGCCACCCACTCGATCAACACCAGTCAGCGCCACCTGGAGCTGCGGGTGTCGAGCCGGGCCGGCACCCGGCTGGAGCTGCAGGCCCCGCCGGACGCCAAGGCCGCTCCCCCCGGCTGGTACATGCTCTTCCTGCTCAACGACCAGGGCACGCCCAGCGTCGCGCAGTGGGTCCAGATCGGCACCTCGGCCTGACCGCCTCCTCCCCCACCCCACCCGCACGGATCCCCACGGAGGTACCCCACCATGGCAGCGGACCTGAGGCTGCGCGACAGCGACGAGATCCAGGGCGACATCATCGCCGGGTTCAAGAAGGACCACGTCACCCTGCTGTTCCTGAAGTTCGAGGACGCCGGCCGAGCCAGGGACTGGCTGCGCCGGCTGACCCCGCAGATCGCCACCACCCGCCAGGTGGCGTCGTTCAACGAGGCGTTCAGCGAGGCCCGGAAGACCTCGGGCGGCGACGACCCGAAGACCCTCAAGGCCACCTGGACCGGCATCGGCCTCACCTACGAGGGCATGCGCCTGCTCTCCCTCACCGACCCCTTCGAGACCGCCCCGCCCACCGGCAGCGGCCTGGAGGCGTTCCGCGACGGCTCCGCCAAGCGGGCCGGGGCGCTCGGCGACACCGGGGACAGCTCCCCGGAGAACTGGCTCTTCGGCAACAGCCGCAACCAGCCGGTGCACGCGGTGCTCACCATCGCCGCGGACGACCCCCGCGACCTCACGGCCGCCGTCACCGCCCACCGCGAGACCGCCGCCGAGGCCAAGATCGTCACGATCTTCCAGCAGAACGCCGCCACCCTGCTCGGCAGCCGCCGGGGCAAGGAGCACTTCGGCTTCAAGGACGGCGTCAGCGAGCCCGGCGTCCGGGACTTCGACCCGGAGAGCGCCACCCGCCCGGAGGAGGTGGAGGGCCACCCCGGCACCCGGATCGTCCCGGCCGGCGAGTTCGTGGTCGGCGAGCCCCCCGCCCCCGGCAGCTTCACCGACTACCCCGCCTGGGCCCGCAACGGCTCGTTCCAGGTGGTCCGGCGGCTCGCCCAGGACGTCCCCGGCTGGTGGGCGCAGGTCTCCGTCCAGCTGCGCGAGCTCAAGCAGGCCAAGGCCGTCCCCGAGGGCGCCACCGCCGAGTGGCTGGCCGCCCGGCTGGTCGGCCGCTGGCGCTCCGGCGCCCCGGTCTGCAAGCACCAGGACCGGGACGTCCCGTTCGACCCGGCCGCCGCCAGGGACAACGACTTCGACTTCCGGGACGACCTGGAGGGCCTGGTCACCCCGCTCTTCTCGCACCTGCGCAAGACCAGCCCCCGGGCCGGGCTGCAGGCGCCCAACCCCAAGGTGCCGCCCTTCGACGCCAAGGAGCTGGACGGCCGGCGGATCATGCGCCGCGGCGCCCCCTACGGGCAGCCCTTCGACCCCGCCGCGGAGGGCCCCGGCGGCCCCGACGACCCGCGCGGCCTGCTGTTCGTCTGCTACCAGGCCGACCTCGCCCGGCAGTTCGAGTTCATCCAGACCGCCTGGATCGACGAGGAGGACTTCCCGCCCGGACGCCACCCCGAGCCCGGCCGCGACCCGATGATCGGCCTGCCCAGCACCGTCGACTACGAGAGCCGGGCCCAGGACGGCACGCTCAAGCACACTCCGCTGAGCTTCCAGCAGTTCGTCCAGACCCAGGGCTCGGTGTACTGCTTCGCCCCGTCCATCAGCACCCTCCGGGCGCTCGGCGAGGGCCGGCTCGTCGGCCAGGCCGCGCAGCAGGGCACCGGCGGGCAGCAGGCGCAGGCCGGCCGGGCGTACCCGTGCGACGCGATCGTGCCGGTGCCCGACCAGCAGCGCCAGGGCGGCCAGAGCCAGTACTGGGTCTGCCACGGCCCGCAGTACCGCCGGATCTCGGTCGCCGACGGCTCCTCCCACAACGACCGGGTCGACCGGGCGGACACCGCCCTCGACACCCAGGCCTGCAACCGGGGCATCACCCGGGTCGACTGCGTGCTGCCGATGCCCGACCTGCAGAACCCGGCCGGGAAGAGCTGGTACTGGCTCTTCCACAGCACCGGCTCCCAGCAGGTCTACCGGGCCGTGTCGATCAGCTGCGGCGGCCGCCGCACCGGCGTCCTGGAGCGCCCCGACCGGGACCTCACCCCCTGGTCCTCGCTCAAGGGCGTCGGCCGGGTCGACTGCTTCCTGCCGGTGCCCGACCAGCAGCGGACCGGCGGCAAGAGCTGGTACTGGGTCTTCCACACCACCGGCGGGCGTCAGCAGTACCGGCTGATCTCGATCGCCGACGGCAGCGCGCACGCCGACGCCCTGGAGCGCTCCGACCGCGAGCTCACCCAGTGGGGCTCGCTGAACGGCGTCCGCAAGGTCGACTGCTTCCTGCCGGTGCCGGACCGCCAGCGGACCGGCGGCGTCAGCGAGTACTGGGTCTTCCACGGCGAGAACTACCGGCGGATCTCGGTCGCCGACGGCAGCGGGCACCCGGACCGCCAGCTGCACGCCGACCGCAGCTGCAGCGCCTGGAACTCCCTGCTGTGAGCAGGCGGTGACCTGAACGACCCCGCCCCCGGGTGTGCCGGCCGCCGACCGGCGCACCCGGGGGACCGGATCGGACGGACTGTGACCCAACACACAGTTTGGGGCGTGCAGATCGCTCTCCGCGCCCCCTAGGCTTGCGGAGGAAAGTCGGCGAACGTACCGCCCTCCGGGCCAGTCCCGCGAACGGTCTGGGGCCCTGAGGGAGTTGAGGCGATGCGTCCTCGGCGGTGGAAGCGCGTCCTGATCGGGGCCTTCGCGGGCGCCGCCGTCCTCGCCGACGCGGGCGCCGCCGCGGCCCAGGCCGCCGCCGCCAACGAGCAGCTCGCCATCAGTACGCCCCCCGCCGGCAGCGCCGCCTGGGTCGAGGACCACTCCCTCGGACGGACCCTGCCCGACCCGGCCACCACCACGCCCGCCGCCGCGGCCGAGTTCTTCGCCTCGCTCTCCGCCGCCGAACTCGACCGGCTGGTCCAGGACTACCCGCTGGTCGTCGGCAACTTCGACGGCGCCCCGGTCGAGCTGCGCTACCGCGCCAACCGCGTCGCCCTCGCCGCCGAGCGCGAGCGCGCCCGGCTCCGGGCCGCCGACCAGAAGCTCGACCCCTACCAGCGGGCGCTCGCCGTCTCCCGCACCAACGACATCGGCGGCCTCCTCACGGAGGGCCGCCAGATCCTCGCCTTCGACCCGCGCGGACGCGGCCTGGTCAGCGAGGTCTGGGGCGACCTCGCCGAGGCCCGGCGGATCTCCGTCGTCGTCCCCGGTTCGGACGCCGACCTCGGCCACTTCGACCAGACCGTCGAACCCCTCCGCTCCCCCGCCGGGATGGCCCGCGCCCTGTACGCCGAGGAGCAGCGCCAGGCCCCCGGGACCAGGACCGCGGTCATCGCCTGGACCGGCTACGTCACGCCCTCCGGCCTCGGCCCCGACGCCGTCACCTCCCGGCTCGCCGACGTCGCCGCGCCGCGGCTCAACCGGCTGCTCGCCGGCCTGAAGGAGACCAGCCGCCCGGACGCGCCGCCCGCGCTGCTCTGCCACTCGTACGGCTCGGTGGTCTGCGGCACCGCCGCCCCCGACATCCCGCGCGCCCCCGCCTCGCCCGCCGACGCCTCCGGGATCACCGACGTGGTGGTCTTCGGCAGCCCCGGGATGGGCGTCGACGGCCGCTCCGAACTGGGCGCCGGGGTGCACGTCTGGGCCACCCGCAACGGCTCCGACTGGATCGGCAACGTGCCGTACCTGGAGGTCGGCGGGCTGGGCCACGGCGCCGACCCGACCTCCGGGGACTTCGGCGCCGAGCAGATCTCCTGCGCCGGCTCCTCCGGCCACAACGGCTACTTCACCCCCGAGACCGACAGCCTGCGCAACTTCGCCGCCATCGCGCTCGGCCGGTACGACGCGGTGGTCCGGCCCGACTACGACGCCTGATTCCGCCCCCGCGCCGGGCCGCCCCGCCCTCGGCCGCCCCGCCCTCGGCCGTCCGGCCGCTCAGCCGTCCCCCGCGTACAGCCGTACCGCCTCGGCCGCGGCCCGGGCCAGCTCGCGGCGGGCCGCCGGCGGGCCCAGCACCTCCGCGTCGGCGCCGAAGGCGAGCAGGGTGCGCACCGCGGCGAGCGAGCGGAAGCCCAGCGCCAGTTCCACCCACTCCTCGCCGGCCGCGACCGGTGCGCCGGAGATCCGGGCCGCGTGCATCCGGGTGAACAGCTCCAGCTGCGTACGCCGGACCCGCACCCGTACCGGCACCTCGGCCGGCACCCGCTCCAGCTGACCGCGCAGCCCGGCCCACACCTCGCCCAGCCCCTGCCCGGGCCGGCGGCGCACCGGGGCCGCGGTGGTCTCCGCCGCCAGCACCCGGTCGGCCCGGAACAGCCGCGGCTCGCCGTGCACATCGGCCACCAGGTACCAGACGGCCGCCCGGCTCACCAGCCCGTACGGGTCGACCGTGTACTCGGCGGACGCCGGGGCGCCGCCGTGCCGGTAGCGCAGCCGCAGCCGGCGGTCGGCGAAGACCGCGTACTGCAGCCCGCCCAGCCCCGCGACCGGCTCCGGCCCGCCGTCGGGCGGGCGGCGCACCGGGTCGACCAGTACCCGTTCGCCGCCGCGGTCACCGGGGCGCTCGCCGCCGCGGGCCTCCTCCCCGGGCGCGGTCGGGGGCTCGCCGCCGGGCAGCAGCCGGATGCCGCCGCGCCGTCCGCGCTCGGTGTGCACCCGCACGCCGGAGGCCGCCAGCGCCTCGACATCGCGGTACACGGTGCGCACCGACACTGCCAGCAGCGCGGCGAGTTCGGCGGCGGACACCTGGCCGCGGGTGCGGAGCAACTGCACCAGGGCGTGCAGGCGGTCGGCCTTCATGGACCGAGGATGACAGAAACCCTGACGCCCGATGTCAGGTTTACCGACACCGTCCCCCCGCCCGACCGGGCACCCCCGGCCGCCGGGCCGCCGACCGGGGCCTACCGGCAGACCCCGGTCCGCTCCGACCCGGCGAGCCGGTCCGCGTAGAGGTCGATCTTGTAGTCGAGGACGGCCAGCGTCGCGTGCAGATCGGCGATCCGCTGCCGGACCTCCTCGCGCTGGGCGATCAGCAGTTCCCGCCGCTCCGGCATCGTCCCCTCGCCGCCGCGGGTCAGCTCGACGTAGCGCAGCATGTCCGCCACCGGCATCCCGGTCAGCCGCAGCCGGCCCAGGAACGCCAGCCGGTTGAGGTCGGCGTCGCTGTAGCGGCGCTGCCCGGAGGCGGAGCGGTCGACCGGGTCGAGCAGCCCGATCCGCTCGTACCAGCGCAGGGTGTGCGCGGTCAGCCCGCTGGCCGCAGCGACCTCGCTGATGCTGTGCCGCGGGCTGCGGTCCGGGACGGCGCTCGGCGCGTGGAACGCCTCCTCGCAGGTGCGCAGGTCGACCTCGATCGGTGCCAGTGCGGCCACGGCTCGTCCCCCCGGGTGCTCTAACGACGGCAGCTGTCCGGCCGCCGCCCTCCGGCGGCCGTCCGCCCCAGCCTCGCACGCGGACCCGCCGTCCGTCCCGGTTAGAGTCGGGCCCATGCAGAGCTTGCGGATGATCGAGAACTGGCCGGTGCCGAACGCCGCGGCGGCCGTCGTACGGGGCGCGGACGGCGCGGTGCTGGGCTCGCACGGCCCGCAGCAGCACCTCTTCCCGCTGGCGTCGGTGACCAAGCTGCTCACCTCGTACGCCGTGCTGGTCGCCGTCGAGGAGGGCGTCTTCGAGCTGGACGACCCGGCGGGGCCGGCCGGCTCGACCGTCCGCCACCTGCTGGCGCACACCTCGGGGCTGGCCTTCGACGAGCACCGGGTGATGGCCGAGCCCGGCAACCGGCGGCTGTACTCCAACGCCGGTTTCGACGTGCTGGCGCGGACCCTCCAGGAGGCCGCGGGCATCGAGTTCGGCCGGTACGCGGCCGAGGCCGTCTTCGAGCCGCTCGGCATGCACTCCACGCTGATCAACACCGCGCACCGGTCCCCGGCGGGCGCCGGCGGCCTGTCCACCGCGGCCGACCTCGCGCTGTTCGCCACCGAGTTGCAGGCGCCCAAGCTGCTCGACCCGTCCACCCTGCGCGCCGCCACCCGCGAGGTCGCCTTCGCCGGCACCGGCGGGGTGCTGCCCGGGTACGGCCACCAGCGGCCCAACGACTGGGGCCTGGGCTTCGAGATCCGCGACGGGAAGTCCCCGCACTGGACCGGCGCCACCAGCTCGCCCGCCACCTTCGGGCACTTCGGGCAGTCCGGCACCTTCCTCTGGGTCGACCCGGAGGCCGGCGCGGCCTGCATCGCCCTCACCGACCGGGACTTCGGCCCCTGGGCGGCCGAGGCCTGGCCGGTGCTCACCGACGCGGTGCTCGCCGAGCTCGGCGGCACGGCGCAGTAGGGCGTCTCCCCGGGCCCGTCGGACGGCCCGGCCGTCAGCCGTACGAGACCGGGGAGTGCATCTCCCAGAGCAGCAGTTCGGCGCCGTCCTCGCCGGCCGTGGGATCGGCGAAGGCGTCGCCGGTGATCCGCACGCTGTCGCCGGGCTCCATCGAGCGGCCGCCGCCCTGCGGGCCCGGCACCGTGCGGAAGCCGAGCGAGCCCGCCGTCAGATGGACGTAGCGCCAGGCGGCGGCGGGCAGTTCGGGCAGCGGCCGGCCGGGACCCGCGGTCACCAGCCAGAGCGCCGCGTCGGAGCGCCGAAGCCGCAGCGCCTCGGTGGCGGCGTCCCGGGCCAGGCCCGAGGCCAGCAGGGTGAGCCCGTCGGCCGCGCGCTCCACCCGGCGCAGCCCGTACGCCGGCGGCGCACCGAACGCGTCCGGCTGCAGCCACATCTGGACGAAGCGGACCGGCTCGGCGGCGCCGCCGACGTTGCGCTCGGTGTGGACGATGCCGGAGCCCGCGCTCTGGTGCTGGACCATGCCGGGGCGGACCACCCCGCCGTGGCCGTGGTCGTCGCGGTGGGCGAGCGCGCCGGAGAGCACCCAGGTGAGGATCTCGGTGTCGCGGTGCCGGTGCTCGGGGTAGCCGGCGCCGGGGGCGATCAGCTCCTCGTTGCAGGCGAGCAGCGCGCCGAAGTGGGTGTTGCGCGGGTCGTAGTGGCCGGCGAAGGAGAACGCGTGGCGGGTCTCGACGCCCTCCTCCGGGGCCGACCGCCGGCGCTCGGCGGTGCGGCGCAGGTCGGCGCGGGGGCGGGCGGGGGCGGCGGCGTCGGTCACGGCCCCCACGGTAGCGGGTGTGACGGGCGCCACCCCGTCCCGCGGCCCCGAGCGGCGGGGGTTGTGCACGAGCAGTCACTCCGGTGAGGCAGTCTTGTCCTTGTGTCAGCCGCAGCCGCGAACTCCAAGAGCGACCAGAGTGCCCCGTCCGAGAAGAACGGGAAGGGCCTGCCGACCCCGTCGGCGAGAGACCGCCCGGGCCGGGCGGCGCCGCGACTGACGGCCCAGGAGCGCAAACTCGCCGCGGAGCGGGCCGAGCGCCGGGCCGCGACGCTGAAGCGGCTGGAGAAGTCCTCCGGCAAGCTGGCCTCGGCCGCCATCGCGCGGATGGACGAATCGCTCGGCTGGTACCGCCGGATGCCGCCGGAGCACCGCTCCTGGATCGGCCTGGTCGCCCAGGCCGGTATCGCCGCGTTCACCGAGTGGTACCGCCACCCGGACGCCCCGCAGGCGATCTCCACCGACGTCTTCGGCACCGCGCCGCGCGAGCTGACCCGGGCCATCACGCTGCGCCAGACCGTCGAGCTGATCCGCACCACGATCGAGGTGATGGAGGAGGCCATCGAGGAGGTGGCCTCGCCCGGCGACGAGGCCGACATGCGCGAGTCGGTGCTGGTCTACGCCCGCGAGATCGCCTTCGCCACCGCCCAGGTGTACGCCCAGGCGGCCGAGGCGCGCGGCGCCTGGGACGCCCGGTTGGAGGCCCTGGTCGTCAACTCGCTGCTGTCCGGTGACGCGGACGAGGGAGTGCTCTCGCGGGCCGCCGCACTCGGCTGGGGGCAGCCCAGCCAGGTCCGGGTGGTCGTGGGTTCGGCGCCCGACGGCGACAGCGAGCTGGTGGTGGAGGCGATCCGCCGGGCCGCCCGGTACGCCAAGCTGCACGTGCTCACCGGGGTGCTGGGCAAGCGCCTGGTCGTGGTGGTGGGCGGCGACAAGGAGCCGGTGCACGCCGCCCGTGCGCTGATCGGGCAGTTCGCGCCGGGTCCGGTGGTGGTCGGCCCGACCGTGCCCGACCTGCTGTCGGCGACCCGCTCGGCGCACGCCGCCGCGGCCGGGCTGCGGGCCTGCGCGGCCTGGCCGGACGCGCCCCGCCCGGTGCTGGCGGACGACCTGCTGCCGGAGCGGGCGCTCGCCGGGGACCTCGCGGCGCGGCGTCAGCTGGTGGAGGAGATCTACACACCGCTGGACGAGGCCGGATCGGCCCTGCTGGAGACCCTGAGCGTGTACCTGGAGCAGGCCTCCTCCTTGGAGGGTGCGGCCAGAATGCTCTTCGTCCATCCGAACACGGTGCGGTACCGGCTGCGGCGTGTGACCGACGTCACGGGCTACGCTCCGTCCGATGTGCGTTCGGCCTTCACCCTGCGGATCGCCCTGGCGCTGGGCCGACTGGCCGCCGCCGGAGAGCAGGGTTGAGCCCCCTGTAGGGAACTTACAATCCCCAATGCTTTTCTTCGTTACCGTCGCCTACCCGCCCGCGGGCGCCTGGCGAGAGAGGGTTGAACCGTGCTCGTAATCGTCGCCCCTGGACAGGGTGCCCAGACTCCCGGTTTCCTCAGCCCCTGGCTGGAGCTCGACGGTGTCGCCGACTTGCTCGCCGACTGGTCGCAGGTCGCCGGACTCGACCTGGTGCACGCCGGTACCGAGGCCTCCGCCGAGGAGATCAAGGACACCGCCGTCGCCCAGCCGCTGCTGGTGGCCGCCGGCCTGGTGACCGCCCGCGCGCTGTTCCCGGACGAGGACCGCGCCCGCGCGCTGATCGGCGCGGTGGCCGGCCACAGCGTCGGCGAGATCACCGCCGCCGCCGCAGCGGGCGTGCTCTCCGCCCATGACGCACTGACCTTCGTCCGCGAGCGCAGCCTGGCGATGGCCGAGGCCGCGGCCGTCACCGAGACCGGCATGACCGCCGTCCTCGGCGGCGACCCGGAGGCCGTCGCGGCCAAGCTCGCCGAGCACGGGCTCACCCCGGCCAACAACAACGGCGGCGGCCAGATCGTCGCGGCCGGCACGCTGGCCCAGCTGGACGCGCTGCGCGAGGACCCGCCCGCCGGGGCCCGGCTGATCGCGCTCAAGGTCGCCGGCGCCTTCCACACCGAGCACATGGCCCCGGGTGTGGAGCGCCTCGCCAAGCTGGCCCCGACCCTGGCGGTCGGTGACCCGGAACTGGTGTACGTCTCCAACAAGGACGGCGGGGTCGTCCGCTCCGGCACCGAGGTGCTGGACCGCCTGGTGTCGCAGGTCTCCAACCCGGTCCGCTGGGACCTCTGCATGGAGACCCTGCAGCAGCTGGGTGCCACCGCCGTCATCGAGCTCGCCCCCGCAGGTACCCTCACCGGACTGGTCAAGCGGAACCTCAAGGGCGTGGCCACGCTTGCCCTCAAGACCCCCGCCGACCTCGACAAGGCCCGCGAGCTGGTCGAGGAGCACGGCGGCCAGGAGGTCACGGCATGACAGCCCCCCAGATCCGCCCGGTCACGGGCCGCCAGTTCTCGCGCATCCACGGGGTGGGCGGCTACCGCCCCGTCCGGGTGATCCCGAACTCCGAGGTGCTCGGCTGGATCGACTCCTCGGACGAGTGGATCCGCACCCGCAGCGGGATCGCCGAGCGGCGCTGGGCCGGCCCGGAGGAGACCGTCGCCGAGATGTCGGTGCAGGCCGCCGGCAAGGCGATCGCGCAGGCCGGCATCGCGCCCGAGCAGATCGGCGGCGTGATCGTCGCGACCGTCTCGCACCTGAAGCAGACCCCGGCGATCGCCACCGAGATCGCCGAGCGGCTGGGCTGCGGCACCGCGCCCGCCTTCGACATCTCCGCCGCCTGCGCGGGCTTCGGCTACGGCCTGGGCCTGGCGGACGGCATGGTCCGCGGCGGCAGCGCCGAGTACGTGCTGGTGATCGGGGTCGAGCGGCTCAGCGACCTGACCGACCAGCAGGACCGCTCCACCGCCTTCATCTTCGGCGACGGCGCCGGCGCGGCGATCGTCGGCCCGTCCGACACCCCCGGGATCGGCAAGGTCGTCTGGGGCTCGGACGGTTCGCAGAAGGACGTCATCTCGCAGACCCAGGCGTGGGACACCGCGTTCGCCAAGCAGGACGCCGTCAACGGCGTCGGCGAGGAGATGAAGTGGCCGGCGCTGCGGATGGAGGGCCAGAGCGTCTTCCGCTGGGCGGTCTGGGAGATGGCCAAGGTGGCCCAGCAGGCGCTGGACGCCGCCGGGATCACCGCCGACCAGCTCGGCGCGTTCATCCCGCACCAGGCCAACATGCGCATCACCGATGCCATGATCAAGGCCCTCAAGCTGCCCGACTCGGTGCCGGTCGCCCGCGACATCGCCGAGACCGGGAACACCTCCGCGGCCTCCATCCCGCTGGCGATGGAGCGCATGCTGGAGAGCGGCGAGGCCCGCAGCGGCGACCTCGCGCTGATCATCGGGTTCGGGGCGGGTCTGGTCTACGCCGCAGCAGTCGTTACGCTCCCCTAGGCGCGTTACGCCCCACCCAAGGAAAAGCCTGCGTCCGTCCGCCGGACGGCCGCGATCAACACCGAAGAGGAGCAGCCAGTATGGCTACCAAGGACGAGGTCCTGGAAGGTCTCGCTGAGATCGTCAACGAGATCGCCGGCATCCCGGCCGAGGACGTCGAGTTCGACAAGTCCTTCACCGATGACCTGGACGTCGACTCGCTGTCCATGGTCGAGGTCGTCGTGGCCGCCGAGGAGCGCTTCGACGTCAAGATCCCGGACGACGAGGTCAAGAACCTGAAGACCGTCGGCGACGCCGTGGACTACATCCTCGCCAACGCCTGAGCGATCGACGCGTCCGACGTGTTCGACGTCTGACCGTCGGCCGGCCCCTCGCCGGCCGACCTGCCGGCCGGGGCACCGCTC
>NZ_JBSGXP010000159.1:0-20215 GCF_053610105.1 Kitasatospora sp. NPDC054939
CGAAGCAGGAAGTCGTCCCACCGCCGCGCTCACGCGCAGCGGCTCAGCCGCGAGGCTGAGGGGAATCCCCTCCTTCAGGAAGGGGAGGAAGTCAACGGTTTCCTGTTCGGACGCGTGGCGGGGGTGGGCGGGGCGGGTGTCGGGCACGCCCTACCGGCGTTCGCGGACGGCGGCGGCGATGGCGGCGGCGGTGGGGGTGTCGAAGAAGAGGTCGAAGTCCAGTTCCACCCCGAGGGCGTCCCGGATCCGGGCGGTGATCCGGATGACGGTCAGCGAGTGGCCGCCCAGTTCGAACAGGTCGTCGCCGATCCCGAGGTCGGGGACGTCCAGGACCTCGGCCCAGATCCGCCGGACGGTCTCGGTGACCTCGTCCCACGCCGGTCCGTCCGCGCCCCCGCTCCGGCCCCCGACGCTGTCGGTCGGGGCCGCGGGTTCGCCGGTGGGCGCCTCGCGCGGCGGTACGGGCAGGGCGCGGCGGTCGAGCTTGCCGTTGGGGGTGAGCGGCAGCCGCTCCAGGACGAGCCAGCGCTGCGGGACCATGGCCGGCGGCAGGGTGCGCAACAGGTGCTCGCGCAGGGCCGCGACGGCGGGCGGTTCCGCACCGGGGACGGGCACCAGGTAGCCGGCCAGGAAGGGTTCGCCGTCGTCGGGCGCCTCGCCGCACGCCTGGTCGGTCGGGGCGCCGATCCCGTCGCCGGTCGGGTCGCCGGTCGCGTGACCGGTCGCGTCGCCGGTCCCGGACTCGGCGCGGGGCTCGGTGCGGACCGCGACGGCGGCCTGGGCCACGTCGGGGTGTTCGAGCAGCGCCGACTCGATCTCGGCGGGCTCGATCCGGTGGCCCCGGATCTTGACCTGGTCGTCGATGCGGCCGAGGTAGTCGAGGGAGCCGTCGGACGTGCGAACGGCGCGGTCCCCCGTGCGGTAGAGCCGGGAGCCGGGCGGGCCGAAGGGGTCGGGCACGAAGCGGTCGGCGGTGAGGTCGGGGCGGCCGAGGTAGCCGTGGGCGACGCCGTCCCCGCCGAGCAGCAGTTCACCGGGGATGCCGAGCGGGGTCGGGCGCAGCCGCTCGTCGACCAGGTAGGCACGGGTGTTGGCGATCGGGGTGCCGATGGTGACCCGGTCGGGGGCCTCGGGGATCTCGGCGCAGGTGGACCAGACGGTGGTCTCGGTGGGCCCGTACACGTTGAACAGGCGGGCGGTGCGGGCGCGCAGCTCCCGGGCGAGCGGCAGCGGCAGCGCCTCTCCGCCGACCAGGCCGGTGACCCGGGACAGCGGGTCGGCGGCCGTTGCACCGCCGGCGGTCGGGGCGGGGCCGATGGTCGGGGCGGGGCCGGTGGTCGGAGCAGGGCCGGCGGCCAGGAGGACCCGCCAGCCGGACGGGGTGGCCTGGACGTGGGTGACGCCCTCCTCGGCGATCAGCGCGAGCAGGCCGGGGCCGTCGACGGCGAGCCCGTCCGGGGCGACCACCAGCCGGCCGCCGGTGATCAGCGGGAGGTAGATCTCCAGCGCGGAGATGTCGAAGGAGAGCGAGGTCAGGCCGAGCCAAGCGTGCCCGGGGCCGGAGCCGAGCCGGTCGGCGAAGGAGGTGAGCAGGTTGACCAGGGCACGGTGGCCGACGACGACGCCCTTGGGGCGGCCGGTGGAGCCGGAGGTGTAGAGCACGTAGGCGGTGTCGGCGGGCACCGGCTCGGCCGCGGACGCAGGAGCGGACACGGCCGCGCGCACGGGCACCGTACCGCCCGCCGCCCCCGGGCCGTCCGCGAGTTCGGCGAGCCGGAGGAGCGCCGGGGCGACGGCGGCCACCCCGGGGGCCGGTTCGCGGTCGGCCAGCAGCACCGCGGCACCGGAGTCCGCCAGCACCAGGGCCAGGCGCGCGGCCGGGTAGCCGGGGTCGAGCGGCAGGTGGGCGGCGCCGACCGCGTGGACGGCGAGCAGGGCGGCGGGCAGGTCGGCGGTGCGGTCCAGGTGCAGGGCCACCAGGTCGCCGGGCCGCACCCCGCGGGCGCGCAGAGCGGCGGCCAGGTGGTCCGTACGGTCGAGGAGGGCGCGGTAGTCGAGGTGGCGGCCGCCGGCGCTGACCGCGACGGCGTCGGGGGTGGCGGCGGCCTGTGCACGGACCAGGTCGAGCACGGTGCGGTCGGCCGGGTAGCGGCGGGTGGTGGCGTTGGGTGCGACGGTGACGGCGTGCGTCTCCGCCGGGTCGAGCAGCGGGAGTTCGGCGAGCGGGGCGTCCGGGGCGGCGACGGCCGCGGCCAGCAGGGTGCCGTAGTGGCCGGCGATCCGACGGGCGGCGTCCGGGGCCAGGACGGCCGGGTCGTACTGCAGCGCGAGGTCGAGGGCCGCACCGGTGTCGACCGCCTGGAGGTGCAGGGTGTTGCGGGCGGTGCCGTGGTGGACGGCCCAGTGCACGCGGGCGCGGGTGCCGGCGAAGGCGGGCTCCGGACCGCGCCGCCGGTAGCCGAAGGAGACGGGGGTGAGGGCGGTGCGCGGGGTGAGGCCGGTGACGGCCGCGCCGAACGGCACCGTGCGGAACGGGTAGCCGGCCCGCAGTTCGGTGCGGACCCGGCGGGCGAGGTCGGCGAAGCCGGTCGCGGCTCCGACGGCCGGGGCGTGCACCGGCAGCTCGTTGACGAACAGGCCGATCTCGGCGGCCTGTTCGGGGGTGCGGGTGGAGAGCGGGACGGACACCGGCACGGCCTCGCCGCCGTAGCGGTGCAGCAGTCCGTGCAGGGCGGCGAGCAGGAACTCGAAGACGGTCACCCCGCTGCGCTCGGCGGACGCGGCGAGGGCGCGGCGGTCGGCGGCGTCGAGGCGCCGTTCGACGCTCTCCCCCGGCCCGGCGGTGACCGTGGCACGGGCGGCACCGGGCAGGACGGGCGCGGTCGCGGCGGCCCAGCGCGGCCCGTAGTGCTCGGCGGCGAGGCGTACGGTCTGCGGGTCGGGCGTGAGGGCCGCGGCTGCGCCGACGGCCGCAGGGGCGGGGGCCGGGGCAGGGGCGGGGGCGGCCGGCGCCGGCAGGGGCGCCCCGCCGTACGCGACGGCGAGGTCCCGCACCAGGACGTCCTTGGAGTTGCCGTCGAACACCGCGTGGTGCACGACCACCAGCAACTCGGCCGATCCGTCGGCTCGTTCGAAGAGGGTGAAGCGGGCCGGCGGGCCCTGCTCCGGTGCGAACGGGCGGGCGGCCTCCTCCACCAGGCGCTTCTCCAGGTCGGCGCACTCCGCGGGGACGCCGACCACGCGCAGCGCGGGCGGTTCGGCGCAGCGCTCCTGGTGGAGCCCTCCGGCGGTCTCCACCAGCCTTACGGACAGCGCCGGATGACGCCCGATCAGTGCGTCGACCGCCGCCGCCAGTGCCCGCGTGTCCACCCGGTCGAAGGAGATCCGGACGGGCATGTGGAAGACCTCGCGGGCCGAGCCCAGCCGCTCGGTCAGCCAGACCCCCTGCTGGGCGGGCGAGGCCGGGGTGCGGTCGGACACGGGACGGGCTTCGGGCATCTGCGGCTCGCTTCGGACGTCGGGGAGAAGGGCGGGAGCGCGTGCCCGGTCGACGGCCGGTGCTGCTGCCGTGTACCGGGGTTCGGGACACCGACGGCAGGCCGGGGTGGCCGGTCCGGGCGACGGCGCGGGCCGTCGTGCGATGTCCGGTCCGCCCCCGGGGACCGGCCGACGGCCGTCGCGGCCTGCCCGCCGGGCTCGCCGGGGTCACCCCCCGGTGCGGCTCCGGCGGCTCCGGTGCCCGACTGATGGAGACGACCGGTCCAGACCTGCCGAGAGGTTCGCACAACCCCCATGTGCCGTCAAGAGTTCTTCACAACCGGTGATCATCCGCCATGTACGCGTCCACCTGCACGGACGCCGTCGCGAACGGCACCGGATGCGATCATTCCTGACAGTTCGCCTGACGGTTCGTCAACGTCCCAACACCTGGCGCAGATCGTACGAAACCGGCTCCTCCAGCTGTGCGTACGTGCAGCTCTCCGGGGTCCGGTCGGGGCGCCAGCGGCGGAACTGGGCGGTGTGCCGGAAGCGCGTGCCCTCCATGTGGTCGTACGCCACCTCGACCACCCGCTCGGGGCTCAGCGCGACCCAGGAGAGGTCCTTGCCGCCGGTCCAGCGGCTCTGCGCACCGGGCAGCCGGGCGCCCGCATGGGCCGACTCCTCCGCCCAGGCCGCCCACGGGTGGCCGGAGGTGTCGGTGAGCCGCAGCGGGGCGAGCTCCTCGACGAGCTCGCGGCGGCGCGTCATCGAGAAGGCCGCGCAGACGCCCACGTGCTGGAGCCGGCCGTCGGCGTCGTACAGGCCCAGCAGCAGCGAGCCGACGATCGGACCGCTCTTGTGCTCGCGGTAGCCGGCCACCACGCAGTCGGCGGTGCGCTCGTGCTTGATCTTGAACATGGTGCGCTCGCCCGGCCGGTAGGGCTGGTCCAGCGGTTTGGCGACGACACCGTCCAGACCGGCCCCCTCGTACTGGGCGAACCAGGTGCCGGCGAGGTCCCGGTCGGTGGACGCCGGCGCGGTGAACACCGGGTCCCCCGCCTGCGCGAGGGCCGCCTCCAGCGCCGGGCGGCGGACCGACAGCGGCTCGTCCACCAGGCTCTCGCCGCCCAGGGCCAGCAGGTCGAAGGCGACGAAGGAGGCGGGGGTCCGCTCGGCCAGCAGGTTCACCCGGGAGGCCGCGGGGTGGATCCGCTCCAGCAGCTCCTCGAACCGCAGCCGCCCGTCCCGGGCGATCACCACCTCGCCGTCCACCACGCAGCGCGGCGGCAGCTCGCGCCGGAACGCCTCCACCAGCTCCGGGAAGTACCTGGTCAGCGGCTTGCCGGTGCGACTGCCCAGCTCCACCTCGTCACCGTCGCGGAAGACCACGGTGCGGAAGCCGTCCCACTTGGCCTCGTACTGCATCCCCGGCGGGATCTTCGCCACCGACTTGGCGAGCATCGGGGAGACGGGCGGCATCACGGGCAGGTCCATGGCTCCGATCCTCGCGCCGCCGCCGCGGCCCCGCACCCCGGTCCGCGGGCCGCCGACCGGCCACCGCCACGCGCCACCGGCCGCCCCGCCATAGGCCCCCGCCGCAGGCCGGGCCGCTCGCCACTGCCCGGGGCGCACAGTACGGCCCGGGGCGCGCGGCAGGCGGTGCGCGCTTAGCGTGAGAGGCATGGGCGCAGCCGTGGAACTGGATGTCGCCGGGCGCAGCGTACGGCTGTCGAACCCGGACAAGGTGTACTACCCGGAGCGGGGCTTCACCAAGCTGGACGTCGCGCAGTACTACCTGGCGGTCGCCGAGGGCGTGCTGCGCGGGCTGCGCGAGCGGCCGACCACGCTGCAGCGGTTCCCGGACGGCGTCGAGGGCGAGTTCTTCTACCAGAAGCGCGCCCCCAAGGGCCTGCCCGAGTGGCTGCCGACCGCCCGGATCGCCTTCCCCAGCGGCAGGTCCGCCGACGAGATCTGCCCGACCGAGCCGGCCGCCGTGCTGTGGGCGGCCAACCTCGGCTGCCTGACCTTCCACCCCTGGCCGGTCCGCCGCTCCGACACCGACCACCCGGACGAACTGCGCATCGACCTCGACCCGCAGCCCGGCACCGACTTCCACGACGCCGTCCGCGCCGCCCACGAACTGCGCGCCGTGCTGGAGGAGTACGGGCTGCGCGGCTGGCCCAAGACCTCCGGCGGGCGCGGCCTGCACGTGTACGTCCCGGTCGAGCCGCGCTGGACCTTCACCGACGCCCGGCACGCGGTGATCGCGCTCGGCCGGGTGCTGGAACAGCGGATGCCCGGGCAGGTCACCACCAAGTGGTGGAAGGAGGAGCGCGGCGAGCGGATCTTCGTCGACTACAACCAGATGGCCCGGGACCGCACCATCGCCTCCGCCTACTCGCTGCGCGCCCGTCCGCGCGCCACCGCCTCCGCCCCGCTGCGCTGGGAGGAGATCGACCAGGTCGTCCCCGAGGACTTCGACCTGCGCACGGTGCCCGCCCGCTTCGCCGAACTGGGCGACCTGCAGTCCGGCATGGACGGCGAGGCGTACGGGCTGGAGGCCCTGTTGGAGCTGTACGAGCGGCAGACCCATGACGAGGGCCTGGGCGAGCTGCCGTACCCGCCCGACCACCCCAAGGCGGCCGGCGAGCCGACCCGGGTGCAGCCGAGCCGGGCCCGGAAGTCCTGACCGGCAGGGTCCGCGGGGGCCCTCGGTGGGGGCCTGACCGGCGGGGTCGGCGGGTGCCCGGCCGACGAGGCCGCGGGCGTGGTCAGCGTGGCTCGGGGCGGCGGCAGTGATCGTCTAGGCTGCGCAGGTACAGGACAACAGGGGGGTGCCGCCATGGGCGGACGTGGGCTGTCGGAGATCCTCGCGGACGCGGCGGGCGGGGTGTTCCCGCCGTCGGACGGCTCGGTGACGGTCGTCCCGTCGCCGTCCCCGCGCGACGTCGGGGTGATGTCCTTCTCCGCGCACGCGGTGGTGTTCACCGACGAGGACCCGGACTGGGTGCGCAGCACGCTGGCCGCCGCCCCCTCCGACCCGCTGGCGGCGCCGCTCTGCCCGCCGTTCCTGACCGCCTTCGCCGAGCGCACCGGCCGCACTGTCGGCAACATCGACCTGGTCACCGTCGCCGAACGGCTGCCCGGCGAGCCGCCGCTGCCGCTGGAGCGGATCGACGCCCCGGACCACCCCCGGGTCGCCCGCGCGCTGCGCTACCGCGACGACGTCCGGGCCTTCGCCGCGGACGGCGGCATGCTGGTGCTCGGGCGCGGGGTCGCGGGCCGCTGGGAGTGCGCGATCGAGGTCGACGCGCAGGCCCGCGGCCGGGGCCTGGGCCGGGCCCTCGCCCTCGGCGCCCGGCACCTGCTGCCGGAGGGCGGATGGATCTGGGCGCAGCAGGCGCCCGGCAACGCCACCAGCGTCCGGGCCTTCCAGGCGGCCGGCTACCGTCCGGTCGGCGCGGAGGTCCAGCTCGTGGCGGGCCGCCCGTGACGGCCGCAGCCGTGGCGGTGGTGCCGCCGGAGGTCCGGACCAGGCTGACGGTGCGCTTCGGGCCGTCCGCCGAGGCGTGGTGCGACGGCCTGCCGGACCTGGTCACCGGCCTGGCCGACCGCTGGGGCCTGACCGTGCGGGACGCCGGCGGCGGCGGGACGGCGCGGGTGTTCCGCTGCACGCGCGGGGAGGCGGCCGTCTGGCTGAAGCTGACGCCCGATCCCGAGGTCGCCGCCCAGGAGGCCGCCGCGCTGACGGCCTGGGCCGCGCTGCCGTCGGTGGTCGACCTGCTGGCGTACGAGCCGTCGGCGCACGCCCTGCTGCTCGCAGACGTCCGCCCCGGCACCCTGCTGCGGCGGCGGACCTGGCGGCCGGCCGAGGTGGCCGGCCTGCTCACCGAGCTGCGCTCGGCCCCGGTGCCGGCGGACCCGGGCCGGGCGGACCGGGCCGAATCCGAGGGCGGTTCCGGGGTCGGTGTCGCGACCGGTTCCGGGGTCGGTGCCGGGACCGGGGCGCGGGGCGGGCTGCCGACGCTGGCCGGGAGGGTCGGCTTCCTGTACGGGCTGACCGAGCGCCGGGCCCCCGGGGTCGTCCCGGCCGCGGCACGCGATGTCGCGCTGGAGCTGGCGGCGTCCGGGCCCCGCCGACTGGTCCACGGCGATCTGCACCCGTCCAACGTGCTGGACGGCCCGGCCGGTCCGGTCGCCATCGACCCGCGCCCGGCGCTCGGCGACCCCGACTTCGACCTGGTCGACTGGGTCCTGGACGGTTCCGCCGACCGGGTGGCGCTGCAGGGGCGGATCGAGGAGCTGACCGCCCTGGTGCCCGGGTCCGACCCCGAGCGGGTGCTCGCCTGGTGCCGGGCGCTGGCCCCCGTGGTCGCCGCGCCGCGGGTGGCGGCGGGGCGGCGGGATGCGGAGACGGCGTTCCTGGCGGAGCTCGCCGGGATCTGACCCCGGGCGGACGGTCAGCCGGTCGGCGCCGTGGCGGCGATGATCGCCACCGCCTCGTCGATCTGGGCGTCCGTCAGATCGCCGCGGGCGGTGAGGCGCAGCCGGGAGATGCCGTCCGGCACCGACGGCGGGCGGAAGCAGCCCACGGCCAGCCCGGCCCGCCGGCAGTCGGCGGCCCAGGCGACGGCGGCCTCCGGGCCGGGTGCCCGGACGGAGACCACGGCGGCGTCCGGCTCGCTGGCGAGCAGCCCGGCGGCGGTCAACCGGGCGGACAGCAGCCGGGCCACCTCGCGCGCCCGCTCGGCACGGTGCGGCTCGGCGCGCAGCAGTTGGAGCGCCCCCAGCGCGGCGCCCGCGGCGGCCGGGGCGAGCCCGGTGTCGAAGATGAAGGTGCGGGCCGTCTCGACGAGGTGGCGGATCACCCGGCGGGGGCCGAGCACGGCACCGCCCTGGGAACCCAGCGACTTGGAGAGCGTCACGGTGGCCACGGTGTCGGGCGCTCCCGCCAGCCCGGCCGCCGCGAGGGCGCCGGAGCCGCCCGGGCCGAGCACGCCCAGGCCGTGCGCGTCGTCGACGAGCAGCGCGGCGCCGTGCGCGCGGGCGGCGGCCGAGAGGGCGGCGAGCGGAGCGGCGTTGCCGTCCACCGAGAACACCGAGTCGCTGACCACCAGCGCCCGCCGCTGGGTGCGCTCCGCGAGCACCGCCCGGACGGCCTGCGGGTCGCTGTGCGGGGCCCGGTGCACCGGGCTGCGGGAGAGCCGGCAGCCGTCGATCAGCGAGGCGTGGTTGTAGGCGTCCGAGACGATCAGGGTGTCCGGGTCGGTGAGCGCGGTGAGCGCCGCGAGGTTCGCCGTGTACCCGGAGGAGAAGACGAGCGCCGCCTCCACCCCGCAGTGCTCGGCGAGCTCCTCCTCCAGCCGGGTGTGCAGCGCGGTCGTCCCGGTGACCAGGCGGGAGCCGGTGGCCCCGCCGCCCCAGCGCCGGGCGGCCTCGGCGGCGGCGCCGGTGACCGCCGGATGCCGGGTCAGCCCCAGGTAGTCGTTGCTCGCGAGGTCCAGCACCGGGTCGTCGGCCGGCCGGCTGCGCAGCACCCTGGTCAGCCCGGCCGCCGCCCGCAGCTCGGCGGCCTCGTCGAGCCAGTCGAAGACGGCCTCCGGGGCGGGCGCGGGCAGGCCGGCGGCGGAGTCGGCGGGGGTGGAAGCGGTGCGCTGGACCATGGCCGCACTCTGGCACGCTCGCCGCAGGCCGGGCAATGTGCCGATCGGCACATCCTCGTCGGCCGATCGGCAGGTTTCACAGCGGCGTCCGGCCGTCCCCGTCGGACCGCGTCCCACCTCCGGACACCCGCCACCCCCGCCGGGCCGCCCCCGTCAGCGCCGGCCGACGCCGCCCCTGCTGTCGGCACGGCCGCTCCCGCTGCCGTCGAGGTGCCGCTCCCGGGCGAGCAGGTCCCGCTCGGCGGCCGTGCGGCTCCCGGTCAGCCGGAGGGTCCGCTCGTACTCCGGGCCGAACCGCGCGCGCAGCCGGCGGGTGCGCAGCAGGTACCCGAACCCGACGGCGAGCATGGTCAGCACGGCCACCGCGGTGATGACGATCGCGACGGCGGTCGGCGTGTCCACCGGGGCCACCTCCTGTCGGGTGCGGTGGCGGTCGTTCCCCCTCCTTCCGAGCCGCTGCCCGGACCGGCCCGGTCGAAACGCCGTCCGGGCGGGCCGCCGGGGCGGGCGGCCGTCGCGGTCCGTCCGGGCGGCGGGGCACCCGGGCTTTGCCGGGGGTGTGCGGGAGCAGGCAAGATGGGCAGGTGACCCTCCTTGACCTGATGCCGAAGCCCGCCACTCCCGATGCGCTCTACGAGACGTTCGCCGCCTGGTCGGAGGAGCGGGGCATCACGCTGTACCCGGCGCAGGAGGAGGCGCTGATCGAGCTGGTGTCGGGCAACAACGTGATCCTGGCGACGCCGACCGGCTCGGGCAAGAGCCTGGTGGCGGCGGGTGCGCACTTCGCGGCGCTGGCCGAGGGCAAGCGGACCTTCTACACCGCGCCGATCAAGGCCCTGGTGTCGGAGAAGTTCTTCGACCTGTGCAAGGTGTTCGGCACCGAGCAGGTCGGCATGATGACCGGCGACGCCTCGGTCAACCCGACCGCGCCGATCATCTGCTGCACGGCCGAGGTGCTGGCGCAGATCGCGCTGCGCGACGGCGACCGGGCCGACGTCGGCCAGGTGGTGATGGACGAGTTCCACTTCTACGCCGAGCCGGACCGCGGCTGGGCGTGGCAGATCCCGCTGCTGGAGCTGCCGCAGGCGCAGTTCCTGCTGATGTCCGCGACGCTGGGCGACGTCCGGCGCTTCGAGGAGGACCTCACCCGCCGCACCGGCCGGCCGACCACGGTGGTGCGCAACGCGACCCGTCCGGTGCCGCTGTTCTACGAGTACCGCCGCACCACCCTGCACGACACCCTGGAGGAGCTGCTGAAGACCGGTCAGGCGCCGGTCTACGTGGTGCACTTCACGCAGAAGGAGGCGGTGGAGCGCGCGCAGTCGCTGATGAGCATCAACATGTGCTCCAAGGCGGAGAAGGACGCCATCGCCGAGCTGATCGGCAACTTCCGCTTCACCACCAAGTTCGGCCGCAACCTCTCCCGGTACGTCCGCCACGGCATCGGCGTGCACCACGCCGGCATGCTGCCCAAGTACCGCCGGCTGGTCGAACGGCTCGCCCAGGCGGGCCTGTTGAAGGTCATCTGCGGGACGGACACGCTCGGCGTCGGCGTCAACGTGCCGATCCGCACGGTGCTGTTCACCGCGCTGTCCAAGTACGACGGCGTGCGGGTGCGGACGCTGCGCGCCCGCGAGTTCCACCAGATCGCCGGCCGGGCCGGCCGGGCCGGCTTCGACACCGTCGGCCAGGTCGTCGCTCAGGCGCCCGAGCACGTCATCGAGAACGACAAGGCCGTCGCCAAGGCAGGCGACGACCCGAAGAAGAAGCGCAAGATCGTCCGGAAGAAGGCCCCCGAGGGCTTCGTCGGCTGGACGGAGGAGGGCTTCGAGAAGCTCATCACCGCCGACCCGGAGCCGCTGGTCTCGCGCTTCAAGGTCAGCCACGCGATGCTGCTCTCGGTGATCGGCCGGCCCGGCAACGCCTTCGAGGCGATGCGCAAGCTGCTCACCGACAACCACGAGGACCGCGCCGCCCAGCGCCGGCACATCCGCACCGCCATCGCCGTCTACCGCTCGCTGCTGGAGGGCGGCATCGTCGAGCGGCTGCCCGAGCCGGACGCCGAGGGCCGGATCGTCCGCCTCACCCTGGACCTCCAGGAGAACTTCGCGCTCAACCAGCCGCTCTCCACCTTCGCCCTGGCCGCCTTCGAACTGCTCGACCCGGCCTCGCCCTCCTACGCGATGGACGTCGTCTCCGTCGTCGAGGCCACCCTCGACGACCCGCGCCAGATCCTCGCCTCGCAGCAGAACAAGGCGCGCGGCGAGGCCGTCGGCGAGATGAAGCGCGACGGCATCGAGTACGAGGAGCGGATGGAGCGGCTCCAGGAGATCACCTACCCGAAGCCGCTGGAGGAGCTGCTCACCCACGCGTACGAGGTCTACCGCCGCGCCCACCCGTGGATCGGCGACCACCAGCTCCAGCCCAAGTCGGTGGTCCGCGACCTGTACGAGCGGGCGATGACCTTCACCGACTACGTGGGCTTCTACGAGCTGGCCCGCACCGAGGGCATCGTGCTGCGCTACCTGGCCGGTGCGTACAAGGCGCTGGAGCAGACCGTCCCCGAGGACGTGAAGACCGACGACCTCAAGGACGTCATCGCCTGGCTCGGCGAGCTGGTCCGCCAGGTCGACTCCAGCCTGCTGGACGAGTGGGAGCAGCTGGCCAACCCGACCGAGCCGCAGGCCGCCGAGGTCGCGCTGGACGACAAGCCGGCCCCGGTCACCGCCAACGCGCGGGCCTTCCGGGTGCTGGTGCGCAACGAGATGTTCCGCCGCGTCGAACTGTGCGCACTGGAGCACTACGACGAACTCGGCACGCTGGACGGCGAGTACGGCTGGGACGCGGACCGCTGGGCGGACGCCATGGACGGGTACTGGGAGGAGTACGACGACCTCGGCACCGGCCCGGACGCGCGCGGCCCCAAGATGCTCATCATCGAGCAGGAGGACTCCGCCTGGCAGGTCCGGCAGATCTTCGACGACCCGGCGGGCGACCACGACTGGGGCATCAGCGCCGAGGTCGACCTGTACGGCTCGGACGAGGAGGGCCGCGCCGTCGTGCGGGTCACCGCGGTGGACCGCCTGGGCGGCTGACCCACGCGAAGCAGAGGGCCCCGGTCCGCGGGCCCGGAACTCCGGGGGAGTTCCGGGCGGGCGGGCCGGGGCCGCGTGCTCTCCGGTACGGGCCGCGCAGGCGGCCCGGCTCCGGACGGCTGAGGCCCTGGCGGCGAAGGCCCGGGCGGCTCAGGTCCGGACGGCTCAGGTCCAGGCGAACGGCACGCCGGCCGTGTACGACAGCACCCGGGTGGCCTCGTCCAGCAGCTGCTCGAACGGCGAGGCCGAGGCGGTCGGCGGCACGGCCTGCCCGGTCGCCGCGGGGGCTCCGGGGGTCGCGCCCGCCGTCCCGGCCGGCGTCGTCGGTGCCGGTACCGGTGCCGCGGCCGGCTCGGCGGACCGCGAGCTGGCGACCGTCACGTAGTGCCGCACCGCGTCGACCCGGGGCGCCGTCCCGGGCTTGGGCGTCGCGCCCGTGGTCGGGGCGGGGGCCGGCTTGGCGTCCGGCAGGATGAACTGCAGCGCCCCGGGCTTGGCCCGCAGCGCCGCGGCGGCCTTCGCCGCCGCCCCCTCGTCGGCGAACCGCAGCACCGTGACGCTGCTCAGCACCGGCTTCTCCACCCCGCTGAAGCTGACGGACAGGTAGCCCTGGCAGCGGAGGTCCTTCAGCAGCTCTTTGGCATCCTCGTGCAACGTCTCGGCGCAGTCCTGGCCCTGCCGGGCGCCGGAGCGCTTTCCCTTGTAGCCGCCGGCCTCGACCGCCCGCTGCGCCGGGAAGTAGGAGTCGACGTCGAAGCTCTCGGTGTCGGTGACGGTGCGCGGGGGCGGGGTGCCGAGCACCGGGGGCGTCCTGGCCGCCTCCTTGCTGGACGGGCCGAGCCCGGGTATCCAGTCGCCGGGGTGCGGACGCGTGATGATCCAGCCACCCGCCGCCACCACGCCCACCACCAGCATCCAGGCGACGGCCTTGCGGGGGCCGAGCCTGCTGCGCCGGTACGTCCGGTACGCCCCGGACGGCTCGTCGGTGTCCTGGTCGGCCGGTGGCGGGGTGCGCTCCCCCTGCGTCGTCATGGCGGAGATTCTAAGCAGTGACCGGGTGGCCTGGATCACGTGGGTCGACCCGGAACGATCACTCGCGCCGGGGCCCTCCGCAGCGCCGTGAACCGGACGTGACCTGCACCACTACCGTGAGCGGCGACACTGTGACAACTCGCACATCCTCCGCCCGATCTTCTGGCGGGTTTCCTCTGGCGCCGGTGGACGGCCAAGGGGCAGGATCGGGCCCATGGATCTGCTCGATACCCTCACCGCCAAGGGCCTGCGCGGCGAAATCCCCACCCGGGAGGAAGCACTCGCCGTCCTGGCCACCACCGACGACGAGCTGCTGGACGTGGTCGCCGCCGCCGGACGGGTGCGCCGGAAGTGGTTCGGCCGCCGGGTCAAGCTCAACTACCTGGTGAACCTGAAGAGCGGCCTCTGCCCGGAGGACTGCTCGTACTGCTCCCAGCGGCTGGGGTCCAAGGCCGAGATCCTCAAGTACACCTGGCTGAAGCCCGATCAGGCCGCCGAGGCGGCGAAGGCGGGCGTCGCGGGCGGCGCCAAGCGGGTCTGCCTGGTCGCCAGCGGCCGCGGCCCGACGGACCGCGACATCGACCGGGTCTCCGACACCATCGCGGCCATCAAGGACGCCGACCCGGCCGTCGAGATCTGCGCCTGTCTGGGCCTGCTCTCCGACAACCAGGCCGAGCGGCTGAAGGCGGCCGGTGCCGACGCGTACAACCACAACCTGAACACCTCCGAGGGCACCTACGGCGACATCGCCACCACCCACACCTACGCCGACCGCGTGGACACCGTGCAGAAGGCGCACGGCGCGGGCCTCTCCGCCTGCTCCGGCCTGATCGCGGGCATGGGCGAGAGCGACGAGGACCTGGTCGACGTGGTCTTCGCACTGCGCGAGCTGGGCTCGGACTCGGTGCCGGTCAACTTCCTGATCCCCTTCGAGGGCACCCCGCTGGCCAAGGAGTGGAACCTCACCCCGCAGCGCTGCCTGCGCATCCTGGCGATGGTCCGCTTCGTCAACCCGGACACCGAGGTCCGCATCGCGGGCGGCCGGGAGGTACACCTGCGGACCATGCAGCCGCTGGGCCTGCACCTCGCCAACTCCATCTTCCTGGGCGACTACCTGACCAGCGAGGGCCAGGCCGGGCAGGCCGACCTCGACATGATCAAGGACGCGGGCTTCACGGTCGAGGGCTCCGACGAGGCCACCCTGCCGCGCCACCGCGCGGACGCCGCCGCGGCGGCGCACGGCTGCGGCCCGGCCGCGGGCGGCTGCGGTCCGGCCGCGGGCGGCTGCGGTCCGGTGTCCGGCGCCCTGGCGCCCGACGGCGGGGCCCAGGACGAGCAGGCCGCCGGCCCGCTCACCGGCGGCTGCGGCACAGGCGGCGGCTGCGGCCCGTGCGGCGGCCACGGCGAGGTCCCGGCCGCCGCTGCCGCCCCCGACGACCGCGCCGAGGCCGAGGCGGAGCCCGAGAGCGTCGCCGTCGGCGCCGCGGCCGGCCCCGACAACGGCGAGCTGCGCAGCGACCTGGTCCGGGTCCGCCGCCGTGGCGCCGGCACCGAACTGGCGCCGAACGCCTGACAGTCCGTCGAAGAGGTCACTCCCCATCATGGTCCAGCTCTCCCCGCAGTCCCTCCTCGCGCTCGACCGGGCGCACGTCTGGCACCCGTACGGGCCGATGCCCGGCACCGCCACCCCCTACCTGGTGGAATCCGCCTCCGGGGTGCGGCTCCGGCTCGCCGAACCCGTCGCCGGACGGCACGAACTCGTCGACGGCATGTCCTCCTGGTGGGCCGCGATCCACGGGTACGGCCACCCGGTGCTCGACGAGGCGGTGCGGGAGCAGCTGGGCCGGATGAGCCACGTGATGTTCGGCGGGCTCACCCACGAGCCCGCCGTCCGGCTCGCCGCCACGCTGGTGGACCTCACGCCCGAACCGCTGCAGCACGTCTTCCTCGCCGACTCGGGGTCGGTGGCCGTCGAGGTCGCGATGAAGATGTGCCTGCAGTACTGGCAGTCCACCGGCCGCCCGGAGAAGCGCCGGCTGCTCACCTGGCGCGGCGGCTACCACGGCGACACCTTCCACCCGATGTCGGTCTGCGACCCGCAGGGCGGCATGCACCACCTGTGGGGCGGGGTCCTGCCGGACCAGCTGTTCGCACCGGAGCCGCCGGCCGGCTTCGACGCCCCGCTCGACGCCGAGTACGAGGCGCGGTTCGCCGAACTGATGGAGCGTCACGCCGCCGAACTGGCAGCCGTGATCGTCGAACCGGTCGTCCAGGGCGCCGGCGGCATGCGCTTCCACTCCCCCGCCTACCTGCGGATGCTGCGCCGGCTCTGCGACGAGCACGGGGTGCTGCTGGTCTTCGACGAGATCGCCACCGGCTTCGGGCGCAGCGGCGCCCTGTTCGCCGCCGACCACGCCGGGGTCTCCCCCGACGTGATGTGCCTCGGCAAGGCACTCACCGGCGGGTACCTCACCCTGGCGGCGGCCCTCTGCACCGGCGAGGTCGCGGACGGCATCAGCCGCGGCGAGATGCCGGTGCTTGCGCACGGCCCGACGTTCATGGGCAACCCGCTGGCCGCGGCCGTCGCCAACGCCTCGATCGGGCTGCTGCTCGACCAGGACTGGCAGCTGGAGGTCAAGCGGATCGAGACCGGCCTGCGGGACGGCCTGGCGGACGCGGCACAGCTGCCCGGCGTCCGGGACGTCCGGGTGCTCGGCGCGATCGGCGTCGTCCAGCTCGACCACCCGGTGGCGATGGCCGCCGCGACGGCCGCCGCCGCGGCGGAGGGCGTCTGGCTGCGGCCGTTCCGCGACCTGATCTACACCATGCCGCCGTACGTGACCGGCGACGAGGACGTGGCGCGGATCTGCGCCGCCGTGACCGCCGCGGCGGTGGCCGGATGAGCGTCCTGTTCGTGACCGGCACCGGCACCGAGGTCGGCAAGACGGTGGCCACCGCCGCGGTGGCCGCCGCAGCCCTGCGGGCGGGCCTGCGGGTCGCCGTGCTCAAGCCCGGACAGACCGGCGTCGGCCCGGAGGAGCCCGGCGACGCGGCGGAGGTCGCCCGACTGGCCGGCCCGGCCGACGACTCCGACCGCGCCCGCCTGACGGTCCGTGAACTCGTCCGCTACCCCGAGCCGTTGGCTCCCGAGACGGCCGCCAAGCGTTCCGGGCTGCCGTACCTCGCGCCGGAGGCGGTGGCCGAGGCGGTGGCCGAACTCGCCGACGGGCACGACCTGGTACTGGTCGAGGGCGCCGGCGGCCTGCTGGTCCGCTACGACGACCGCGGCCGCACCCTGGCCGACCAGGCCCGCGCCGTGCTCGACCGGGGCCTGCCCGCCGGCTTCCTGCTGGTCGCCTCGGCCGGACTCGGCACCCTCAACACCACCACGCTCACCGCCGAGGCGCTGCGCGCCCGGGGGCTCGACCTGCTCGGCGTCGTCGTCGGCTCCTGGCCCGACGCCCCCGGCCTGGCCGACCGCTGCAACCTCGCCGACCTCCCGCAGTCCGCCGGCACCGCCCTGCTCGGCGCCCTCCCCGAGAACGCCGCCGCCGCAGCCGACTTCCCCGCCCTCGCCACCGCCGCCCTCGCCCCGGCCCTCCACGGCCACTGGGACGCCGCCGAGTTCACGACCGCCCACCACCCGTCCTGACGCCCACGGCGGCCGCCGGGTGCCGCCCCGGCCCGGGCGTACCGGGTCGGGGCGTACCGGGTCGGACGGACCGGGTCGGAGCGGCGTCGGCAGACCCGGTGGTCAGGCGTCGAGGGGCTTGACCCAGCGGGACCACTGGGGCTGGGGGGTGTAGCCGGTGGCGGTCCAGGTGCGGTGGCCCACCGGGTTGTCGACCAGCACCATGGCGTCGACACGCCGTCCGCCGAGGGCGGCGAAGCGCCGCTCGGCGGCGTCGAGGAGCGTACGGCCGATGCCCCGGCGGCGGTGGTCGGGGTGGACGGCGAGGCGATAGAGGTGGCAGCGCCAGCCGTCCCAGCCGGCGATCACCGTGCCGACGAGGGTGCCGTCCGCGGCGAGTTCGGCCACCAGCAGCGCCTCGGGGTCGCGCGCGATCAACGCGGCCACCCCGTCGGCGTCGTCGGTGATGCTGGTGCCCTTGGCGGCGAGGGTCCAGAAGGCGAGCAGGGCGGGGATGTCGGCGGCGGTGGCGGTGCGCAGCCGCAGGTCGTCGGTCATCCCCCGTGTCTAGCAGGGACGGTGGCCCGACCGCCGGGAATTCCGGCCCGCGGGACGGGGGCTCGGGCCCCGGGACGCGGGCGCCCGCCCGGTCCGTGCGACCTCAGTCCGTGAGCTGCCAGACCGTGGTGGTCTTGACGGAGGTGTCCTCCAGATCGGCCACCACCGGCACCTGGTGGGCGGCCAGCGCGGTGAACCGCTCGCGCGGCAGGTAGGCGCGCCCGGGGTCGCCGACGATCACCAGGGCCCCCCGCGCCCGGGCCCGCTCCAGGAACGGCAGGAAGCGGGCCGCCATCGCGCGCTCGTAGAAGACGTCCCCGGCGAGCACCACCTCGGCCGGGGCACCGTCGCCGTCCAGCAGGTCCTCGACCGCGGCGTCGACCCGGACCGCGTTCGCCTCCGCGTTGATCGCGATGGCGGTCACGGCGTACGCGTCGATCTCGGCCGCCCGGACGGACGCCGCTCCCCGCAGCGCCGCCGCGATGCCGACCAGCCCGGAGCCGGCCGCAAGGTCCAGCACCCGCCGCCCGGCGACGAGTTCGGGGTGGTCCAGGACGTGCCGGGCGACCGCGACGCCGCCGGCCCAGGCGAAGGCCCAGAACGGCGGGGGCATCCCGACCAGCCCGCGGGCCCGTTCCGTGCTCTCCCAGAGTGCGATCGCGTCCTGCGCCATGTGCAGGCGGACCTCGGGGACGAACGGCACCTCGGTCAGGGCGGTGTGCTCCCGGACGAACTCCCGGTCGGACGACTCGGCCCCGTGGCCCGTCGACTCGGCCCCGTGGTCCGTCGACTCGGCTCCGTGGTCCGTCGGCCCGGACTCGTGGTCGGTCGGCGCGGAGTCGGGGGATTCGGCCGGGGCCGGGCGCAGCGTGCTGGTGTCGTGCGGCATGCCCGCAGCATAGAACGTACGCGACGGCTCCGGTGACCCAGCGGTGTGCTCCGCCTACGGAGGGGCGCCGCGGCGCAAGGGCCGTACCGCGGCGCACCCCGCGCGCCGGGCCGTGCTCGGCCGGCGGGCCGCGGGACGGCGGCGGCGCGTCCGGCCGGACCGCCGCGAACGGCCCGCCGGCCCCGGGCCGGACGCCGCGGCGACACCCGGCCGCAGGGCTCCCCGCACCCAGGTGAACCGTGGATTACGCACCGCCACCCGCTGCGTACCATTTCGATACCGAAGCCGGGGTGAGCTGGGAAGATGCTCGCCCGCCGGGCGGCGGCGGGGGTAGCATCCGGCACATGCCCCCCGGCCCCGGCGCCGACGGCCCCGTGCTGCCGTGCCGCAAACCGGGGCGGCGGACTCCCGCGGGCCCATGCGGTACGGCGGATGCTCCCGGGCATCGGCCGTCCCCGCCGGCGCCCGCGTACTCGGCACCGCGCGCCAGGGCAGTCGCGCGAACGGCGAAGGGCAGCGTCTTGGCGGATCGGCTCACCGGAGGAGACTCCTCACTGCTGCGGCGGATCAACGCGGCGGTCACGCTGCGGGCGCTGCGGGCGGGCCAGTCGGTGACCCTGACTCAGCTGGTCGGCGACACCGGGCTCTCCCGCCCGACGGTCGAGGGCGTCATCGAGGGGCTGGTGGAGACCGGGCTGGTCGCCGAGGTCGAGCAGCCCCAGCACACCGGGCAGCCCGGTGGGGCGGGACGGCGCGGGCGGCCGGCCCGCTGGTTCCGGTTCCGGGCGGAGGCCGGGCACATCCTCGGCGTCGAGATCAACGTCCACGACATCCGGGTGATCCTCGCCGATCTGACCGGCGAGGTGGTGGGGAGTCACTTCAAGCCGGTCGACGAGTCGCTGGACGCGGAGGAGCGGCTGACCGCCGTCCGCGGCGTGGTGGCCGAGGTGCTGCGCAAGGCCGGGATCTCCCGGGACAACCTGTGGGCGGTCGGCGTCGGCACCCCGGGCATCGTCGACCGGGAGGGCACCGTCCGCCTCGGCACCGCGATGCCCGGCTGGACCGGCCTGGACCTCGGCGCCCGGCTGCGCCGCTCGTTCCGCTGCCCGGTGCTGATCGAGAACGACGCCAACCTGGCCGCCATCGCCGAGCACTGGCAGGGCGCGGCGGTCGGCGCGGACGACCTGGTCTTCGTGATGGCCGGGCTGAGCCCCGGCGCCGGGTCGCTCATCAACGGCCGGCTGCACCGCGGCTTCGGCGGCGCGGCGGGCGAGATCGGCGCCCTGCACCTGCTCGGCCAGGAGGTCACCCCCGAGCGCCTGCTGTCCACCACCGGCAAGCCGCTGAACCCGCTCGACGAGGCCGCGGTGGCCCGGGTCCTGCGGCTGGCCCGCGAGGGCGACGAGGTGGCGCAGGTCGCCATGGACCGCTTCCTGGCCCGCCTGGTGCACGACGTGGCTGCGCTGGTGCTGGCCATCGACCCGCAGCTGGTCGTCATCGGCGGCTGGGCGGCCGGTCTGGACGGCGTCCTGGAGCCGCTGCGCGAGCGCCTGGCCCAATTCACCCTGCGCGCCCCGGAGGTCGCGCTGGCCGCACTCGGCACCGAGGTGGTCGCGATGGGCGCGCTGCGGGTGGCGCTGGACCACGTCGAGGAGCAGCTGTTCGCCGTCGACCCGCCGGGCAACGGCACTACGAACGTACGGTCCTGAGCCTGCGCGGGGCTCGGGCCTCGGCGGGCTGAGCGCACGCGGACCCGGGCGCTCGCGGGACCCGAACGGACGCGGGACCCGGCCTCACGCGGGGCCCGAGCGCACGCGGGACCCGGGCACACGCGGGCGTGCGAAGGCCCGGGCACTCGGTGAGTGCC